>CAIYZB010000046.1 GCA_903930545.1 uncultured Alphaproteobacteria bacterium | reverse complement strand
TGCCATCCGCCAGCTTCGCAATGACTGGCTCGCTGCGCGCCTGGATCGTCTTGAACCCAACGAGCGCAACCGCCTCGCCGAGGCCGCAGCCCCGCTCCTGGCCCTGTTGAGCGCCGCCACATGAGCGCCTCCGATCCGGTCACACTCCCGGAAGATTCCAACCCCACGACCCGGGGCTGGGTCGTGCCTGCCATCATCGGCACGGCCATGCTGATGCAGACCCTCAATGCCACCTCCATCACCAATGCCCTGCCCACCATGGCCCGGGCCCTGGATGAAGACCCGCTGCGGCTGAACCTCGCCATCACCATGTTTCTTCTGGCCTCTGCGGTCTTTCTGCCGATCTCCGGCTGGGTGGCCGACCGCTTCGGGGCCAAGCGTATCTTCATGGTCGCCATGGTCCTGTTTGCCCTGTCCTCGGCCGCCTGCGGCTTTGCCAACAATCTCGGACAGCTGGTCCTGGCCCGGATTTTCCAGGGCATGGCCGGAGCCATGATGGCCCCCGTTGGCCGCCTGGTCCTGCTGCGAACCACGCCGAAGAGCGAGTTGGTCGGGGCCATGAGCGTCCTGACCATGCCAGCCCTGCTCGGCCCTGTTGTGGGTCCGGTCCTTGGCGGGGCCATTGTCACCTTTGCCGACTGGCGCTGGATCTTCTTCATGAACCTGCCCGTCGCCCTGGTGGGGGTGCTTCTGGTCCGGGCCTATGTTCCCAATGTGAAGGAACAGGCAGTCTCGCCCATTGACGGGATCGGGATCCTGCTCACCGGCCTGGGCCTGGCGGGACTCATCTTCGGGTTCGAGAACCTGGGCCGTGGCACCCTGGCTCCCTGGATCGTAGCCACACTGTTTGGCGGCGGGGCGGCCGCCCTCATCGCCTATGGCTTCCACGCCCGCAACAATCCCCACGCGGTCATCGACCTGACCATCTTCAGGCTCCAGACCTTCACCGCCTCTGTGGTCGGCGGGGCCTTCATGCGCATAGCCATGGGGGCGACCCCCTTCCTCCTGGCCATGCTGCTCCAGATCGGCTTTGGCATGTCAGCCTTTGCCGCCGGCACCATGACCTTTGTCAGCGCCGCCGGGGCCCTGGTCATGAAGACCACCGCACCCCCGATTCTCCGCCGTTACGGCTTCCGCACCGTGCTGATCGTCAATGCGGTGATCGTGGGTCTGAGCTTCATGGCCTATGGCCTGTTCAAGCCCACCACCCCCCACTGGATCATCCTGACCGTCCTGGCCATCGGCGGTTTCTTCCGCTCGCTGCAGTTCACCAGCCTCAACGGCATGGCCTATGCCGAGGTCGAACAGGACCGCATGAGCCGCGCCTCCACCACCTCGTCCATGGCCCAGCAGCTGGTTCAGTCCATCGGCATCGGCATTGCCGCAACCCTGCTCCACGGCCTCATGGTCGCCCAGGGCCAGACTCAGATGACCGCCGAGACCATTGCGCCGGCCTTTGTGATCGTCGGGGCCATAACCTTCATCTCCCTGGCCTTCTTCATCCCCCTACCCCGCAACGCGGGAGACGAGATGAACGGACGCACCTAGCCCGCCGGGATCTCCTTTCGGATCTGCCAGGCTCGTTTGGAAGGGACATAGCGTCGATTGTCGATCTGGTCGGCCTGCTGGCCCATGAGCACGGCTGAGATGTCGGCTGCCAAGGCCGGGCTGTTCACATGATAGCTATGCAGCCCCTTGGGATCAGCCGAGGGCGCGCAAACCTGACAGTCCACCAGTTCCACCTTCTTGGGGATCAGGTCCACAAGCCGGGGTCCGTCCGAGCCCAGCCGATCAGGATTGCCCTTGGTTATGTCCGAAATGGCCAGAGCCCTGTCATTGGGGTTGAAATAGACCGTCACCTGTCGGGCGATCTGGGACAGGAGTTTCAGCTTGTCGTCGGTCTCGAAGGCGTCGTCATCCTCGTCCGGGGCCACCAGCAGGATCTGATCAAAGATCCGCACCAGGGCCCGCGGGTCCTTGACGCGAATGGCCTGCAGGCCATGCCGCAAGACATAGGCCCCCATGCTGTGGGTCATTATGTGCAGCCGCCGATCACAGGGATCATGGCTCACAAGGTCCTCGCGCAGAAAGTCCCGCAGCCTCAGGAAGGCCCGCGCCAGGGCAGGCCCCGAGGCCCGGGCATCCTCGCGGTCACTATAGTAGGACATATAAGGCACCATCGCGCCGTCCGAGGGCCAGCTGAACAGCACCAGATTCACTCGCCGCCCTTCGATCCTGATGTCCCGCGCCAGCTGGGCCGCGGACTTCAGAGCCTCGTCAAAACTGACATTGAAGCCGTGGATGAAAACCAGGGTATCGGTCGACCCGTCGTGCATTTCTCTGTGCAGGGCCGCCAGGAACCGGTCGCTGCCCAGAACTGGGTCAGGGTCAGGGGCCAACCGTTCCGGATAGACCTCCAGGCCGGTCCGCTGGATCGCCTTGGCCTCGGCCTCGAACTCGGCATGACCGAACCTCAGGGCCGCAGCCCCCTGGTCGCTGCCCGCACTCCCGAAGGGCTGATCCGCCCGTTCAGGCTGATAGCGGCGGTTGGTCGCGAAAAAGACCTTCAGAATCGGCATGGCCCCACCCTGTTCAAAAGGATGGGGCCATACACTATCTATGCGGGTATAATGTCAATCACTCGCCTTCAAGCGGCGGTCAACACCTTGCCGGAGGTCAGGGCCGTCTTGGCAGCCAGCTGGGACTTGGCGGCCTCGTATTCGGCGGCCAGGCGATCGATCATTTCACCTGCCGTCGGCACGCTCTTCACCGCGCCTATACCCTGACCGCAGCCCCAGATGTCCTTCCAGGCCTTGGCCTTGGTATTGCCGCCGGAGCCGAAGTTCATCTTGGACGGGTCTGCCGTGGGAAGGTTGTCCGGATCAAGACCAGCCGCTTCGATGGAGGGCCGCAGATAATTGCCGTGCACCCCGGTGAAGAGGTTGGAATAGACGATGTCGTCGCCGCTCGAGGCCACGATCATGTCCTTGTATTCCTGCTGGGCGCGGGCTTCCTGGGTCGCGATGAAGGCCGAGCCGATATAGGCAAGGTCCGCCCCCATGGCCTGGGCACCCAGGATGGCGGCACCATTGGCAATGGAACCGGACAGGGCGATCGGGCCCTCGAACCATTCACGCAGTTCCTGAATCAGGGCGAAGGGCGACAGGCCACCGGCATGGCCGCCGGCCCCGGCGGCCACGGGGATCAGGCCATCGGCGCCCTTCTCCACGGCCTTGCGGGCAAAGCGGTCATTGATCACGTCATGCAGAACCACACCACCATAGGAATGGATCGCCTCGCAGACATCTTCACGGGCACCCAGGGAGGTGATGGTCACAGGAACCTTGTATTTCACCGCCATCTCGACGTCGTGTTCCAGGCGGTCATTGGTCCTGTGAACGATCTGGTTCATGGCAAAGGGGGCCGACAGACGGTCGGGGTTCTTGCGGTCCCAGTCGGCCAGTTCCTCGGTGATCTGGGCCAGCCATTCGTCCAGCTGGGCGGCCGGCCGGGCGTTCAGGGCCGGGAAGGACCCGACAATCCCCGCCTTGCACTGGGCAATGACCAGTTCCGGCCCCGAGATGATGAAAAGGGGCGAGCCGATGACGGGCAGGCGAAGGCGCTCTGAGAGCACGGGGGGCAGGGCCATGGAATCGTTTCCTCTGGAATGATCTTCGATCTTATTTTTACAACGTATATATAAACCCGTGCGGGGCGCAAGTCGGTGTCAGACTGCCGCAAGGTGATCTTGACGGCAAAGCCTCATGCGGCCCATCTCCTCCCATGGTCGATACCTCATCTCTCTTCCCCCCGGTCACCTCCGAAACCTGGCACGCCATGGTGGAGAAGACCCTCAAGGGTCAGCCCGTCGAAAGCCTGAACCGCGAGACCGCGGACGGCCTGCTGATCGCGCCGCTCTATGCTGCGGCCGAGGCCCGACCGGGTCTCGCCCGGGCTGTGGATCCGGCCCGACCCTGGGACATCCGCCCCCTCATCAACCATCCCGACCCGGACCAGGCCAATCAGGACCTGCTGTCCGACCTCGAAGGTGGGGCGGCCTCGGCTGTCCTAGGTCTCGATCCCACAGGTCTGGATGGCGTGACCGTCGGGTCTGTCGCCGGCATGAACCGGGTCCTGCGTGGCGTGGTTCTGGAATTCGCCCCCATTGCCCTGGATGCTGGCTGGCTCGGCCCCCAGGCCGCCGACTGGCTCTCGGCGTCGGCCAAGGGCTCGCCCACCGCGCGTCTGCACTTCCACATGGACCCCTTGAGCGAGCTGGCCCGCCAGGGGCACTCGCCCGGCCCCATCCACGCCCACCTGACCCTTGTGGCTGAAACAGCCCATCGCCTGGCCCAGCTCCATCCTCTGGCTACCCATGTCCTGGCCTCGGGCCGGGTCATTCATGAGGCAGGTGGCGGAGAAGTCGGGGAACTGGCCTTCGCCCTGTCCAGTGCCCTAGCCTATGCCAAGGCCCTGAACGCAGCAGGCATGACTCAGGACCAGGCCTTCGCGTCGGTCTGCCTCGGCCTGTCTGCCGACACCGACTACTTCCTGACCATCGCCAAGTTCCGCGCCGCCCGCGACCTCTGGGCGCGCCTGACCACGGCCTGTGGTGTCGCCTGCCCTGCCCGGATCGAGGCCCGCAGCTCCTCGCGGATGCTGACCCGCCAGGATGCCTGGAACAATATGCTGCGCCTGACCGCTGCCGGCTTCGGGGCTGCCGTGGGTGGCGCAGATGCCATCAGCCTCGGTGCCTTCACCGATGCCCTTGGCCTGCCTACCCGCTTTGCCCGACGCCAGTCGCGCAATGCCCAGCTGGTCCTGATGGAAGAGGCCCATATCGGCCGTGTCTCTGATCCCGCCGCTGGCTCAGGCTATGTCGAGGCCCTCACCGACCAGCTTGCCCGCGCCGCCTGGACCGAGTTCCAGACCATCGAGGCCCAGGGCGGGATCATCGCCGCCCTGACCAGCGGCCAGATCGCCGCCGCCGTCGCCACAGTTCGTGATCGCCGGGCTGCTGCCGGGCCTCCGAAAGTGGTCGGCGTCACCGCCTTCCCCCCCGAACAGGATGCTCCGGTCGAGGTCGAGACCCCGACCCGTCGGCCTGTGGAAGCGCCCAGCCCTGCGCGGCCTGGGGCCGACACCGTCTGCCCGGCCCTTGCGCCCCATCGCCTGACCGAGACCTTCGAGGCCGCGAAATGAGCCGTTTTCCTGATTTCGCGACCCTCGCCTATGACATGGCCCTGCCCGCCACAGGCCTGCCTGCGGGCGAGGTCTGGCAAACCCCGGAGGGCATCGCCGTGCCCTCGGCCTATGGTGCCGCAAGCCTGCCCGACCCCGGATTCCCGGGTCAGGCCCCCTATCTGCGGGGCCCCTACCCCACCATGTACCTCACCAATCCCTGGACGATCCGCCAGTATGCGGGCTTCTCCACGGCCGAGGATTCCAACGCCTTCTACCGCCGCAACCTGGCGGCCGGTCAGATGGGTCTGTCCATCGCCTTCGACCTGGCCACCCATCGCGGCTATGATTCCGACCACCCCCGGGTGAAGGGCGATGTCGGCATGGCAGGCGTCGCCATCGACTCCATCCTGGACATGCGCACCCTGTTCGACGGCATCCCGCTCGACAAGATGAGCGTCTCCATGACCATGAACGGGGCCGTCCTGCCCATCCTGGCCCTCTATATCGTGGCCGGTGAGGAACAGGGGGTCAGCCATGCCCAGCTCTCGGGCACCATCCAGAACGACATCCTCAAGGAGTTCCTGACCCGGAACACCTACATCTATCCGCCCGAGCCTTCGATGCGGATCATTTCAGACATCTTTTCATATACTTCGCGGGAAATGCCGAAGTTCAATTCGATCTCGATTTCCGGCTATCACATGCAGGAAGCCGGGGCGACCCTGGACCTCGAACTGGCCTATACACTAGCCGACGGCATCGACTATGTCCGGGCGGGCGTCGCCGCTGGCCAGGATGTCGACGCCTTTGCCCCGCGCCTGTCCTTCTTCTGGAATGCGGGCATGAACACCTTCATGGAGATCGCCAAGCAGCGCGCCGCGCGCCTGCTCTGGGCCAAGCTCATGAAGGAGACCTTCGATCCGAAGGACGCCCGCTCCCTGACCCTGAGGGCCCACACCCAGACCAGTGGCTGGAGCCTGGCCGCCCAGGACGTCTACAACAATGTCGCCCGCACCTATGTCGAAGCCCTGGCCGCCGTCGGAGGCCAGACCCAGTCCCTGCACACCAACTCCCTGGACGAGGCCCTGGCCCTGCCCACGGACTTCTCCGCCCGCATCGCCCGCAACACCCAGCTCTTCCTGCAGCTGGAGAGCGGCCAGACCCGGGTCATCGACCCCTGGGGCGGCAGTCTCTATATCGAGAGCCTCACCCAGTCCCTCGCCGACCGCGCCCTGGAACATATCGCCGAGGTCGAAGCCCTCGGCGGCATGGCCAAGGCCATCGCCAATGGCCTGCCAAAGCGCCGGATCGAGGAGGCCTCGGCCCGCACCCAGGCCCGCATCGATTCCGGCCGCCAGTCGGTTGTCGGCGTGAACCGCTATCGTCCGGAAGTCGCCGACGACATCCCGGTGCTCAAGGTCGACAACTCCGCCGTCCGCGAAGCCCAGATCGCCAAGCTTCAGCGCCTGCGGGCCGAGCGCGACCCCGCCGCGGTCGCGGCTGCCCTCGCCGCCCTGACCGCCGGGGCGAAAGGCAATGCGAATCTGCTGGAACTCTCGGTCGAAGCCGCACGCGCCAAGGCCACGGTGGGCGAGATCAGTCTGGCCCTGGAGGAAGCCTTCGGCCGTCACTCCGCCGAGGCCTTTGCCGTCACCGGCGTCTATCTGCGGGAATCCGGCGAGACCCCGACGACGGCCCGGGCCCGGGCCATGGCCGAGGCCTTCA
>CAIYZB010000045.1 GCA_903930545.1 uncultured Alphaproteobacteria bacterium | reverse complement strand
TTCTCTTGTCAGTGATGGTCCGATCAGTGGGCAGGACGCGCCATGGCCACGGGCTTGAGGACGGCGGCCTTGGTGGCGGCATGCTGTGAGGTGGGAAGCGGGATCAGGCCCCGACCTTGCAGATAGCCACCCCGGCCTGTAGCGGCGTCAGAGACGAACTCGGCGACATATTCCCTCAGGCCCAGGGTCACCCCCATATTGGCCTTCTTCACATAGATATAGAGCGACCGCGACAGGGGGTAGGACCCGTCGGAAATGGTCACGACGGAGGGCTTTACGCCGTTGACCGGCATGCCCTTCACCTCATCCATGTTCTCTTCCAGGAAGGACCAGCCGAAAACACCCAGGGCGCCGGGGGTCTTGGTCAGGGTCTGGACGATGGCATTGTCATTCTCGCCGGCATCGATCCAGCCGGACTTGCGCAGGGGATCGACCTTGGACTTGAAGGCCTTCTCGTCGCTGGCATGCAGTTGCTCGGCGATCGGGAACTTGCGGGCCCCGGCCTCAATCCCAAGTTCAATAAAGGCATCGCGGGTGCCGGAGGTGGGCGGCGGGCCATAGACCAGGATGCGGGACTTCGGCAGGGCCTTGTTGATGTCGTCCCAGCTGTCATAGGGATTGGGCACGAACTGGCCGTAGCGCAGCACATTGGCGGCCAGGGCGAGATAGAGGTGCTCGACCTTGAGCGCATAGTCCGGTGCGCCCTTGTCGGCGGCGATGACGATGCCGTCGAAGCCGACCTTGAGTTCCAGGATGTCCTTCACGCCCTTGGCGGCGCAGGCGTCGAACTCGGACTTCTTCATAGGCCGGGAGGCATTGGCAATGTCGGGATAGGCGTCACCGACGCCACCGCAGAACAGCTTGAAGCCGCCGCCCGTGCCCAGGCTCTCGATCTTGGGGGACTTGCGGCCGGTCTTCTTGGAGAAGTTTTCCGCAACCCGGGTCGAAAAGGGGAAGACCGTGGAGGAGCCCGCGGCCCAGACATAGTCACGGGCCGCAGAGGCATTCGAGGCTGGCGCCAGTATGGCGAGGGCGGCCGCGCAGGCGAGAAGCTTTTTCATGGGCAGGTCTCCTTGGAGGTCATCTCGGATATCAAACTGGGCAGACATTTCGGACCGCATTCGATCGCCAACAGGGGATCAACGGCCATCCTTTGAGGACGCCATGGCGTACATCCCAGGATCTCTTGGCAGACTAACCGAACTCGCCGGCTACATTTGTGACAGTCCCGCGATCAGGCTCAGGTTTGATCGGGCCAAGGCGATCACAGCAGGCGAGCCCGGATGGTCTGGGACAGCAGGTCGATCAGGGTCACCGCGGCCACGATGACGATGGAGATCGCCGCCGTGCGGGAATAGGCAAAGCTGTTGAGGCTGTCGAACAGGATCTGGCCAATACCGCCCGCCCCGATAAGGCCCAGGACCGTAGCGGCCCGGCTGTTGGATTCAAACCGGTAGAGGGCATAGGAGGTCCACAAGGGTGCGACCTGGGGAATGACCCCCCAGACGATCTCCTGCAGGGGTGCAGCGCCCGTGGCGCGGACACCTTCCACCGGGCCCTTGTCGATGGACTCCACGGCCTCTGAAAACAGCTTGCCCAGGACACCGCCGGTATTGAGGGCCAGAGCCATGACCCCGGCAAAGGGACCAAGGCCCACGGCGACGACGAAGATCGTGCCGATGACCAGGTCAGGCACAGAGCGCAGGGCATCCATGGCCCGGCGGATGGGCCACTGAAGCCAGCTGGGGGTCACATTTCGCGCGCCCAGCAGGCCCAGGGGTACGGCGAGCAGGACGGCGATGGAGGTGCCCCAAAGGGCGATCTGGATGGTCACCCACATCTGGGCGATCAGCAGCCGCCACTCGGTAAAGTCAGGCTTGGTAAACTCCGAGCCGAACTGCCGCATATTGTCGGAGTTCTGGAACAGAAGTGGCAGCTTCGCCATTTCCGCCGGACCGAAACTGATCACCAGCAGGGCGATGATCCCGCCCCAGAGGATCAGGTCAAAGACCTGCTGGCCCAGGGGCCGGCTGGGGGGTTTGGGAATTTCGGCCAAGGCAGGGATCTGGGTCACAGGGGTACCGGCTCGTGTCTGCTTATTGGGCTGCGGCAGGCTGGCCGGTCTTGGCTTCCAGGGCGGAGCGTTCCGCGCGGATGGCCTCAAGGGCCTTCAGCGCCTCGGCGGTCTTGGCAGCGTCACCCTTGTTCCGGGCGACCAGCCAGATCTCCGTGGCCTCCATCTCCTGGACCGGGAGCAGGTGGTTCGCATCGGCCGGCTTGAAGCCGCCGATGGAGATGGCCGAAAGCAGCTTGCGCTGACGCTCAGCCTCGGGGCCTTCGCCCTGGCCATAGGTCAGGAAGAACTGCCGGAGCTTTTCCTTCACCGCCGGGTCGAGGTCCTTGCGCCAGATGATGGGGTCTTCCGGAAGCTTCGGGCTCTCCCAGATCACGCGGATCTGGTTGGTCACCTCGGCGCCGCGCTCGATCTGCAGGCGCACAGCGGTGGTGTTGTTGGTGGAGACATCCAGCATGCCCCGCGCCGTGGCGAAGAGGTTGGACTGGTGATTGCCGTTCTTGACCGTCTTGAAGCACTTCTCCGGCTGAATGTTATTGGGCGCGAAGAGGTAGGTCATGGGTGCCAGGGTGCCGGAGGTGGACTTGGCGTCCCCCATGCCCAGGGTCAGGGTCTTGTCGCACTTCAGGACGTCGGCCAGGGTCGTCTTGGACTTGGCCGGGACGATGAGCAGGGACCTGTAGCCATCCTCACCGGAGGGATCGAAGGTCCGGGCAAAGACCTCGCCATTGGACCGCCGCACAGCCTCCAGACCCGACTGGTTGGAGAACCAGCCCACATCGGTCTGCTTGAAGCGCATGGCCTCGATCAGGGCCGTGTAGTTGGTGCCGTAGAAGGGCTTCACCTTGAGCCCGGTGGACTTTTCCATATCCGCCAGGATCGGCTTCCAGAAGGTCTCCAGGCTGGTGGAGTTCTCCGTCGCCAGGATGGAGAAGTTGATGGTGTCATCGGCCCCCGAGGCCGAGCCCGCCTCGGGCTTGCCACAGGCAGAGAGGGTGAGGGCGGCCAGAGAGGCAGCCAGTAAAACGGCGCGGCGGATCATTTTGGCGCTCCTTCCCAGAAGACGTCTTCAAATTCGGGACCGTAGATATCGATGAGCTGCTTGCGCTCGAGCTGGGCAGCGGGGCCATCATACACGACCTTGCCGGCCTTGAGGGCCACAACCCGGTCGCAATAGCGCATGGCGTAGTCCACCTGGTGCAGGGTGACCACGACGGTGAGGCCATCGACCCGGTTCAGGTCGCGCAGGATGTCCATCACCTTGCGGGCGGAGACGGGATCGAGACTCGCCACGGGTTCGTCGGCCAAGATGATCTTGGCCTTCTGGACCAGGGCCCGGGCAATGGCACCGCGCTGCTGCTGGCCACCGGACAGGGTATTGGCGCGCTGGGCGGCATAATCAGCCACGCCGACCCGGGCCAGGGCCTGCATGGCCGCATTGCGGGTTTCCTGCGGCCAGGCCCCGAACAGACCGCGCAGGAAGCCGATCCGCCCCAGGGAGCCAAGGGCCACATTGGTAAAGAGAGACAGGCGGCCCACCAGGTTGAACTGCTGGAAGATGAAGCCGACACGGATGCGGGTATCGCGGACCTTGCCGCTGATCCGCCCGTTCTCCTGGACGGCATTGCCGAAGGCCTCGATCCGGCCGGCACCGGAATCAATGGTCTGAAGCCCGCTGATCGACCTTAGGAGGGTGGACTTGCCCGAGCCGGACGGACCGATGAGAGCGATCATTTCACCCTTGCGGACATCCAGGGAAACGCCGTCGAGGGCCTTGCGGGAGGCAAAGCTCTTGGAGGCATTCTGCACCGACAGCACGGCAGCTTCAGTCATGGGTTGGGCAGCTTCCCGGAATGAATGCGTGCGAGGCCAGCAATCCTTCAGACCGCCATCCTTGCCATAGTTTCATGGCACGCCGGACCGCGTCCGGTCCAGCCTCCGTTAAGGCTTTGCGAGATCCTTGAGCAAAGGACTTTACATGGGGGACATATGCCCCTATTTCGCACGGCTCCGGCGGACCCGATGTCCTCAAAAGCGCTGCTAACGCCGGATTGGGTTCAACAATCCGTTGGGGGTTGCGTGAGGTGCACAGGTACCATACGCCCCTGGACCTGGTCCGTGAGCGGTTACCGGAACGTCCTGTCGCCATTGTGCGACCGGACGCGGTGGCCCTAGCGGCGCGCTGGTTCCAGGAGAATTTTAAGGGCGATGTCTTTTACGCTGTGAAGGCGAACCCTTCACCGTGGGTCATTGAGGCTTTGGTCTCCAATGGCGTGACATCCTTTGATGTGGCTTCGATCCCGGAGATCGAACTGTGCGCGCAGCATGCGCCGGGGTCCCGCATGGCTTTCATGCACCCGGTCAAAAGCCGCTCAGCGATTTCGGCTGCCTATTTCGACTATGGCGTCCGGACCTTTGCCATCGACACGCACGAGGAACTGGCCAAGATTCAGGATGCGACGGGCGGTGCCCGTGACCTGAACCTCATGGTCAGGCTGGCCGTCTCTGCAGAGGGCGCGGCCTATTCCCTGTCAGGCAAGTTCGGGGTGGATGCCCATGAGGCCCCTGCCCTGCTTCTGGCCGCCCGTCGGGCGACCCAGGAGCTGATGGGAGTGTCCTTCCACGTCGGCAGCCAGTGCATGCGGCCCACCGCCTATCAGGCGGCCATGAGCCAGGCCTCCCGCGCCCTGGTGCGCGCCGGGGTCTTTGCAGACGTTGTCGATGTCGGGGGTGGCTTCCCCTCGGTCTATCCGGGCATGACTCCGCCGGACCTGGCCCAGTATGTGGACTCCATCGATCGCGGCTTTGCCGAGATGATGGTGCATGAGACCACGGAGCTGTGGTGCGAGCCGGGCCGGGCCCTGGTGGCGGAGGGATCCTCCATCCTGGCCAAGGTCGAGCTGCGCAAGGGTGATGCCCTCTATCTGAACGATGGATCCTATGGCTCCCTGTTCGATGCGACCCATTCGCGCTGGCCTTTCCCGGTCAAGCTCTATGGCGAGCGTGACGGAGAGGTCCGCCAGCTGGAGGACGGCCTGAAGCCCTGGCGCTTCTATGGCCCGACCTGCGACTCCATCGACCACATGCCGGGGCCCTTCTGGCTGCCGGAAGACGTCCGCGAGGGCGACTATGTGGAGATCGGCATGCTGGGGGCCTATGGCGTGGCCATGAACACCCGCTTCAACGGTTACGGGGATACCGAAACCGTCGAGGTGGCCGATGCCCCCATGGCCTCGATGTTCGGCCTGGCCAAGCGATCCATCGCCTCGCCGCGTCAGGACAGCCAGAACGTCGTGAAGCTGTCACGGGCCCGCAGCAAGAAGCGTCGTCGCAAGTAATCAAGGCGGCACGACATTACAGGCGCGGCCGGTCGCTCCGTCCCGGTCGCGCCTTTTCGTATCCGGACGGGCGCTCAAACTCTCAAGGAACAGAGAATGACCGCTGACGCCCAGAGCTCCAACCGCAAGGCCGAACTGCTGGCCAATACGGTCGAGCACGTCGCCATCGACCAGTATGATGCCCGCCCCGTCATCGATGCCATGCGCAAGATGAGCTTCACCAGCCGCGACACGGCCCGGGCCGCCGACATCTGGTCCATGTCCCTGGAAGATCCCACCTGCTCCACCTGGCTGACCCTGGCCGGGTCCACCAGCGCGGGCGGCTGCATGCACATTTACCGCGACATGGTGAAATACGGCATGATCGACACCGTGGTCGCCACGGGGGCCTCCATCGTCGACATGGATTTCTTCGAGGCCCTGGGCTTCAAGCACTATCAGGCCCAGTCCAATGTGGACGATCGCGACCTGCGCGACCTCTATATCGACCGGATCTACGATACCTATATCGACGAGGAAGAACTCCAGAACTGCGACGGCACGATCTACGAGATCTGCGAAGCCCTGGAGCCGCGGGCCTATTCCAGCCGCGAATTCATCTGGGAAATGGGCAAGTGGCTGGCCGCCGGCAATGCCAAGAAGCCCGGCTCCCTGGTCCAGACCGCCTATGAAGAAGGCGTGCCGATCTTCTGCCCGGCCTTTGTGGATTCTTCCGCCGGCTTCGGCCTGGTGAAGCATCAGGTGGAACGGATGAAGGCGGGCAAGCCCTATCTGACCATCGATGCCGTGGCCGACTTCCGCGAACTGACCGACATCAAGCTGGCGGCCGGGACCACCGGCCTGTTCATGGTCGGCGGTGGCGTGCCCAAGAACTTCGCCCAGGACACCGTCGTCTGCGCCGAGATCCTCGGCCACGAGGCGGAGATGCACAAATATGCCGTCCAGATCACTGTGGCGGACGTCCGCGACGGGGCCTGCTCATCCTCGACCCTCAAGGAGGCCTGCTCCTGGGGCAAGGTCGACGTGACCTGGGAACAGATGGTCTTTGCGGAAGCCACCACCGTGGTGCCGCTCATCGCCTCTGACGCCTGGCATCGCGGGGCCTGGAAGGCCCGCAAGAAGCCGCGCTGGGCCAAGCTGTTCGACAAGACGGCCGCCTGAACCTTGCAAGGGTCGTCGGGGCTTTGACCCTGACGACCCTCAGGGCATGATCAGACATCGCAATGGAGGTCCCTATGGATCGCAGGATCTTGGCCCTGGGGGCCGCCATCACCCTTCTCGGCACCGGTGCCACCCTCGCCCAGGCCGAGGCCCCCAAGCCGGTGGGCTATCTGGGGGATGCAGGCCCGGAGACCATCCGTATCCTGCCCCCTGCCCCCACGCCGGGGACCATCCGCTATCAGGCTGACCGCTCGGCCTTTCTGGCCACCCGGTCCCTCAAGGACACGCCGCGCTGGGACCTGGCCAAGACCGACGACAATCTGGACGTCGTCAAGCACCTGTCCTGCGCCGTCGGGGTCGAGCTGAACGCCACCAATGCCCCGAAGTTCACCGCCCTGCTCACGAAGATCAGACCGGATATCGGCCGGGCCACCAATGTCCCCAAGGACTTCTACAAGCGCCAAAGGCCGTTCCTGGTGGACAAGGGGCCAACCTGCATCGACCAGGGCGGATTCATGGCCACCAGCCCCGACTATCCCTCCGGCCATGTCACCTACGGCTGGACCATCGGCCTGATCACCGCTGAGCTTGTCCCCGACCGGGCCACCGAGGTTCTGGTCCGCGCCCGGGCCTATGGCGAAAGCCGCATGGTCTGTGGGGTCCACAACATGAGTGCGGTGGAATCCGGCCGCACCAATGCCTCGGCCCTGGTGGCGGCCCTGCACGGCTCGGCCGAGTTCCGCAAGGATCTGGACGCCGCCCGCGCTGAGGTCGCCAAGGCCCGCAAGTCGGGCACCGCCCCGGACCCTGTCGCCTGTGCGGCAGAGGCCGAGCTGACCAAGACCTCGCCCTATAACTGAGGTCCCCCTCCGTCACGCTTCGCGTGCCACCTCCCCCAGAGGGGGA
>CAIYZB010000044.1 GCA_903930545.1 uncultured Alphaproteobacteria bacterium | reverse complement strand
TCCTTCCAGCTGATCTTGCCCGCCTGGTGCCAGGCGGTGAGATCACTGACGAAGTCGCCCATCATGTCCCAATGGTTGGAGACGATGAAGCCTTCCAGCTTCAGGGACTTGCCGACGCAGAGCACCATATTGGTCGGGCCTACGGCGGGGGCAGTGTTGTTGTACTGGCTGATCATGCCGCACAGGGCAAAGCGGGCAAAGGGATTGGCCGCATTGAGGGCGGCTTCCAGATGGGCCCCGCCGACGTTTTCGAAATAGACATCGATGCCTTCCGGGGCGACCCGGGCAAGCGCACCGGTCAGGTCGGGTTCGGCCTTGTAGTCGATGGCCTCATCCACCCCCAGTTCCTCTTTCAGGAACCGGATCTTCTCGGCCCCACCGGCAGAGCCGATGACCTTGTGGCCCTTGATCTTGGCGATCTGGCAGACGAGCGAGCCCACGGCCCCGGAGGCGGCGGACACGAAGACCACGTCGCCCGGCTTCAGGGCCGCGACCCGCAGCAGACCGGCATAGGCGGTCAGGCCGGGCATACCGGCGACGCCGAGGAAGGACTGGATGGGCAGATTGGTGTCGGGAAGCTTGGTCACCTGACCGGCGGGGGCATTGAAGGCCTCGCGCCAGCCAAAGCCGGACTGGACCAGATCACCGACCTTGAGAGACGGATCATTGGAGGCAATCACCTGACCCACGGCGCCGCCCTGCAGCACTTCACCGAGCGCGAAGGGCGGGGTGTAGCTTTTCACGTCATTCATGCGGCCGCGCATGTAGGGGTCGACGGTCATCCAGGAATTGCGGACCTGGACCTCACCGGGGCCGGGTGCGGCCAGGTCGACGGTGGCCAGTTCGAAATTGTCGGCGCTGGGCAGGCCAAGGGGGCGGCTCTTGAGGCGGATCTCGCGGGAGGTGGTCATGGGGGGCTCCGAACGGGCTGTGGCGGGTCTGGCGGTGTCTTGCCCTGAGCGGGCAGTGGCGTCGAGGCGCATTCGCGTGTAATCCGCGCCCCTCGGAACTGGTGGAGACCATCCATGGGCAAGACCCTTCGCGGCGGCGTGATCGGCGCAGGTGTGTTTGGTGGCCACCATGCCCGCAAATATGCGGCGGCACCGGATGCCGAACTAGTGGGGGTTTTCGACCCTGACGCTGCCCGCGGGACCGCCCTGGCAGACAGCCTAAATGTCCGAGCATTCACCGATCTGGCCGCCTTCCTCGCCGAGGTGGATGTGGTGACCGTGGCCTCACCGGCCAGCCGCCATGTGGAGGGTGCTCTCGCCGCCCTGAAGGCGGGCAAGCCCATCTATGTGGAAAAGCCCCTCGCGGTCAGCCTGTCCGACGCCGATGCCATCATTGCCGAGGCCAACCGCCAGAAGCTTGTCGTGGCATGCGGCCATCAGGAGCGGGTGGTTTTCCAGACCATCGGCCTGTTCGATATCCCCGAGCAGCCTCTGATGCTGGAGGCCGTCCGCCAGAATGCCCCGTCTGACCGCAGCCTGGATGTCTCGGTCATCCTGGACGTCATGATCCATGATCTGGATCTTGCCCTGGCCCTGTCCTCCGGTTCGCCCCTGACCGTCGAGGCCGAGGGCAAGCGCGACTATTCCGGCACATGGGACAGCGTCCATGCGGAGGTCAGCTTTGATACCGGCTTTGTCGCCCACATCCACTCCTCGCGCATGGCCACCGAGCGCAAGCGGACCATGAAGCTGATCTATCCGTCGGGAGAGGTGGAGATCGACTTCGTCTCCCGGGCCTTCCGCAATACCACGCCCTTCCCCCTGAATGCCGGCTTTGCCGACATGCCGGAGGTCGCCGATACCTTGGCCACCAGCGTCAATGCCTTCCTGGACGCCGTTCGCGGCACCCGGCCCCGGCCGATCGTCAATGCAGAAGAGGCCGCCCGCGCCCTCGATCTGGCCCTGGCCGTGGAACGGGCACTGGACGAGGCTGGCTAGTCCGCTAGGCTCACCCCTCCAACAGGGGAATGACCATGTCCGCCAATGCCCACGCCTATGAATTCAACGCCATCGACGGGGCGGCCCTGCCGCTGAGCCAGTTTGCGGGCAAGGTGGTGCTGGTGGTTAACACCGCCTCGAAATGCGGCCTGACCCCCCAGTATGACGGGCTTGAGGCGCTCTATTCCGATTACCGTGATCAGGGTCTGGTGGTGCTGGGCGTGCCCTGCAACCAGTTCATGGGCCAGGAGCCGGGGACAGAAGCCGAGATCAAGGACTTCTGCGAGACCCGCTTCAAGATCGACTTTCCCCTGACCGCCAAGACCGACGTCAAGGGCGAGACGGCCCATCCCTTCTACAAGTGGGCCCGGGACCAGCTGGGTGAACCTGCCGAGCCGGTCTGGAACTTCCACAAGATCCTGGTGGGCAAGGACGGCGCCGCTCTGCAGGCCTTCGGTCCCCGGACCGAACCCCAGGCGGACGAGATCGTGGCCGCCATCAAGGCGGCCCTCTGACCTAGAGGTCGATGACCACCCGTCCGCGGACCTGACCGGCAAGGATCTCGCCGGCTAGACGGGGCAGGTCCTCAAGCTTCGCATGACTGGTCATGGTCGCCAGAAGCCCGAGATCCAGGTCCTTGGCCAGCCGGCCCCAGGCCTCGATCCGGTCCGGCTTCGGACGCATGACACTGTCTATGCCCGCCAGGGTCACACCGCGCAGGATGAAGGGGGCGACCGAGCCGGGCAGGTCCATGCCCTGGGCCAGGCCGCAGGCGGCCACTGCCCCGCCGTAACGGGTCTGGGAAATCACATTGGCCAGGGTGTGGCTGCCGACACAGTCGACGGCCCCCGCCCAGCGCTCCTTGCCCAGCATCCGGGCCGGGCCCTGGAACTCGGCGGCATCGATCACCTCCGCGGCACCAAGGCCGGTGAGATAGTCCGCCTCGGTCGCCACGCGGCGGGAAGAGGCCACCACCCGATAGCCAAGCCGGGCCAGCAGGGCGATGGCCACGCTGCCGACGCCACCGGCAGCGCCGGTGACCAGGATGTCTCCACGGTCAGGGGTCACTCCCTGACGCTCCAGACCCAGAACACAGAGCATGGAGGTATAGCCTGCGGTCCCAATTGCCATGACCTGGGCACTGGTCAGTCCGTCCGGTAGCTTGACCAGCCAGTCGCCCTTGACCCGCGCCTTGCCGGCATAGCCGCCATGGTGACCTTCGCCCACGCCCCAGCCATTGAGGACCACCCGGTCGCCGGGGCGGAAGTCGGCATTGTCCGATGTCTCCACCACTCCGGCAAAGTCGATGCCGGGGATCAGCGGCCAGGTTCGGACGATGGGCGAGCGGCCGGTGATGGCCAGTCCGTCCTTGAAATTGATGGTCGAATGCTCGACCCGGACGGTGACATCCCCCGGCATCAGGTCTTCGAGGCTCAGGTCTTCGAACTTCGCCTCAGGGGCGGCATCGGTCTTGTGCAGGCGCAGGGCGCGGAAGGTCTCGCTCATCTTCAGTCCTCAATAATCTGACTGTGGGCACGGGTGTCGCGCATGGTGACATAGACCAGCAGCGATCCGGCGATCACCACGGTGACATAGGTGTAGAAGCCGCTCTCATTGCCGTGAGACTTGAACCACAGGGCCACGAACTCCGCTCCGCCACCGAATATGGCATTGGCCAGGGAATAGGGCAGGGCGACGCCGAGGGCCCGGACCTCGGTGGGAAAGAGCTCTGCCTTCACAACGGCATTGACTGATGAATAGCAGGCCACGATCAGCAGGGCGGCCAGGGTCAGGCCAAAGGCGGCGTAGACATTCTGGGTGTGGGCCAGGGTCGACAGGATCGGCCAGGTGCAGAGACTGCCCATGATCCCGAAGGTCAAAAGGACCGCGCGGCGGCCGAACCGGTCAGACACCATGCCATACAATGGCTGGATCAGCATGAAGACCAGCAGGCCAAGGGCCATGATGGCTGTTGCCGTATCCTTTGAAAACCCTGAGGTATTGACCAGGAATTTCTGCAGATAGGTGGTGTAGGTGTAATAGCCCAGGGTTCCTCCGGCGGTGAGGCCGATGACCGTCAGGCTCTCCCGGGGATGGCTTCGCAAAAGGCCGAGCGTGGTGGCCCGTTCGGCCCCCTTGGCCTTGAAGGACGGGGTCTCGTCCATGCCCCGCCTCAGCCAGAACACCGCAATAGCCAGGGCCCCGCCGAAGACGAAAGGCAGGCGCCAGCCCCAGGACTGCAGGGCCTCGTCGCTAAGGGTCGCCTGCAGGCCCACCAGAATGGCCATGGCCAGCAGCTGGCCGGCGATCAGGGTGGAATAAAAGATGCCGGACCAGAAGCCGCGGTGCTTCCGGCTGGCCATTTCCGCCAGATAGGTGGCGCTGGTCCCGTATTCGCCCCCCATGCTGATGCCCTGCAGGATCCGGGCGAAGACCAGGATGGCCGGTGCCCAGACCCCGATGGCCTCATAGCCGGGACAGACTGCGATCATCAGGGAGCCGAAGCACATCAGGGTGACCGAGGCGACCATGGCCTGCTTGCGGCCGATCCGATCGCCATAGAGCCCCATCAGCCAGGCCCCGATGGGGCGGGCCAGGAAGCCGACCCCGAAGACCGCCGCCGTGTTCAGAAGCTGGGCGGTGGGGTCACCC
>CAIYZB010000043.1 GCA_903930545.1 uncultured Alphaproteobacteria bacterium | reverse complement strand
GTCTCCCTTGCGGGATGGGTCTGGGCGTCCATGGGGCCTTGGGGAGGAGGCCCCGGAGAGGCTGGGACCTGAATCGGAGCCATAGGCTCAAACCTGTGACCGGAAAAGGGCCAGAAATCGGTTTCATCAAGCTGACACGGAATCCGCCTAGCGATCGGGCACTAGTTGGCTTTTCGGGGGACAGCCGTGAGCGATTCGGGGATTCAGAACTATCGCGCGGTCTTCATTTCCGACATCCATCTGGGGACTCGGGGATGTCAGGCTGAACTCCTGCTGGACTTCATTCGCCACATCGAATGCGAGACCCTCTATCTCGTGGGCGACATTGTCGATGGCTGGAAGCTGCGCAGCGGCTGGTACTGGCCCCAGGCCCATAACGACGTGGTCCAGAAGGTCCTGCGCATGGCGCGCAAGGGGATCAAGGTCATGTATCTTCCCGGCAATCACGACGAGGGGGCCCGCGACTTCATCGGCGTCCATTTTGGTGGCGTGATCGTGGCCCGCGACGCGATCCATGAGACCGCCGATGGCCGACGCTTCCTGGTCCTGCACGGCGACCAGTTTGATGGCGTCGTCCAGCATGCCCGCTGGCTGGCCTTCCTGGGCGACTATGCCTATCGCGCCCTGATCCGGGTCAATACCTGGTTCAACCACGCCCGCCGCCACCTGGGTTTTGGCTATTGGAGCCTGTCGGCCTTTCTCAAGACCAAGGTGAAGAACGCCCTGCAGTTCGTCGAGAACTTCGAGCACGCCGTGGCGGACGAGGCCCGACGTCGGGGGGTGGACGGGGTGATCTGCGGCCATATCCACAAGGCCGAGATGCGCGACATCGACGGTATCACCTACATCAATGACGGCGACTGGGTTGAGAGCTGCACGGCTCTGGTCGAGCATTTAGATGGTCGGCTTGAAATCCTCGAATGGGCGAAACTGCGCCACTGGTCAGTGATCGACCGGGTTGCTGAGCGGGACGAACAGTTGACCGGGATTCCCGAGCTCGCCTGACCGACGCCTTGACAATAAAGGGAAATTGGCGGCAGTAATGCTGTCATGACCCTGACACCTTCCCGTTATGTTTCGAACCTTCGCGAACGTCAGAAGGCCGAGACCCGCGACCAGATACTGAGGGCAGTGGCCCGGCGCCTCGAAGCCGGCCCCCTTGAGGATATGAGTTTCGCCGAGATCGCCGCCGAGGCCCAGATCGGCGAGCGGACGGTCTATCGCCATTTCCCCACCAAGGAAGCCCTGCTGGGGGCCTTCTGGGCCTGGATCCAGACCCAGGCTGTCAATCCCACAAAGCCCGCCAAACAAAGGGTCCGCGAGGCCGCCAATTCCATTCGCGACGGCAGTCAGAAGCCCATGCGCATCCTGGTGGCCACCGATGCCTGGGAACCCCAGGTCAATGGCGTGGTCCGCACCCTGACCCGGGTCATCGACGAGATGCGCCAGATGGGCCACACGGTGGAGGTCATCAGCCCCGACCAGTTCAAGACCTTCCCCCTGCCCACCTATAACGAAATCAAGGTGGCGGTCGGGGTCTATGAACCCGTCCAGGAACACTTCAAGGCCTTTGAGCCCGAGGCGATCCACATCGCCACAGAGGGCCCCATCGGCCTGGCCGCCCGTCGGATCTGTGTGGAGTGGAAGCTGCCCTTTACCACCAGCTATCACACCCGTTTTCCGGAATATGTCTCCGCCCGCCTGCCCCTGCCTCTGGCGGCGGGCTATGCCTATATGAAATGGTTCCACAAGCCATCGGGCCGTCTGATGGTGGCCACCCCCACCATGCGCGACGAGCTGGAACGCCACGGGTTCCGCAACATCACCGCCTGGTCGCGGGGCGTGGACACCATCGCCTTTCATCCGCGCGCGCCGGAGGAACCGGACGTCTTCGCCGGTCTGGAAAGGCCCATCTTCCTGTCGGTAGGCCGGGTGGCTGTGGAAAAGAATATCGAGGCCTTCCTGGCCCTGGACCTGCCCGGCACCAAGGTGGTGGTGGGGGATGGCCCCCAGACCGAGGAACTGAAAGCCCGCTATCCCAGGACGGTCTTCACCGGCTTCAAGGTGGGTGAGGAACTGGCCGCCCATTTTGCCTGTGCCGATGTCTTTGTCTTTCCCTCCCTCACCGACACCTTCGGTCTGGTGATCCTGGAGGCCATGGCCGCGGGAACCCCCGTGGCGGCCTATCCGGCCCCCGGTCCCATCGACATCGTTCCGGGTTCCGGGGCGGGTGTCCTGGCCGTCACTGCGACGGAGGGGCTGAGAGAGGCCTGTCTTGAAGCCCTGAAGCTGGATCGCAAGGCCGTCAGGGCCTTTGCCGAGACCTTTTCGTGGCGCGCCTGTGCGGAAGACTTTGTGCGCAATCTCCAGCCCTATCCCGAACCGGAACAGACCCGGTTCTGGCGCAAGCTGCGCCGTCTGGCCCGGGTTCGTCGCAGGCGGCCCGAGGCCGCCTGAGTTCGACGAGACACAAAAACGCCGCGGCAGGAAACACTGCCGCGGCGTTTTCTCTTTTCAG
>CAIYZB010000042.1 GCA_903930545.1 uncultured Alphaproteobacteria bacterium | reverse complement strand
GATCAGGCCTACATCATTGATTCCCACCGAGGCACCGCGCCAGTCCTGACCGGTCCCAGTCTTGTGGGCGATGTCCCAGCTCTCCGGCAGCCCGCCCTTGAGGCGCCGCGGACCCGTGCGGGCCTTGGCCATGGTGCTGATGAGGAAGTCGGTGGAGGCGGCGGACAACAGCTCGCCCCTCTGGGCCGCCGCCAGGGCCTCGACGATGCCGACGGGGGTTGCCCCATCCATGGGATTGGCCAGATAGGCCTGCAGGGCGGCTTCCCGGGTTTCGGCGGGCAGGTCGGCACGGGCAGCCTCGAAGGCCCCGGCCTCGCCCAGTTCCGGCCGCCAGGTCAGGCCCGCCACATGGGCCTGGAGTTCCCGCTCATTGGCTCCCAGGCGAATACCCGGCAGGTTCTTGGCCGCCAGCATGTCGGTGACATGGCGGACACCCCCCAAGGTGCTGATCAGCTTGTCATTGGCGGCATTGTCACTCTGGATCAGGGCCTTGCGCATCAGCTCGCGCACGGAGGTCTGATAGCCGTCCTCATCGATATTGTAGGTCACCGGCTGGAAGAAGACGCTGCGGTCGGCCTCGCCGATAACCACCGGGTCATCCAGGCCGATCTGACCCTTGTCGATCTTGTCCAGCACCGTCATGGCCACCCAGAGCTTGGAAACGCTCTGCTGGGGGAAGGCACGGTCCCCCTGGACGGAGGCGACCCAGCCGGTCTGGACGTCACTGACGGCAATCCCCACCGGCTCTCCATAGGCCCGCGCCAGATCGGTCAGCCGTGCCTGGAGGGCGGCAGGGGCGGGGGGTGCCTCGCGGCGCAGCCTCATGCGTTCAACGGGGCGATTGGCATTGGCCAGGGTCAGGCGGGCCAGTTCCACGGGCTTTGGCTGGCCGAGACCCTCGGTGATCTTGAGGGCGGCCAGATTGCCCAGGCTCAGGGCCACGGCGGCATAGACAATGGGGCGGCGGTGGCGATGGCTGAATTCGGCGGCAATCCCGGCCTGCACGGCCCCGCGGTGGGTCCAGTACCAGGCCTCGTCCGCCAGCCGCTCAGCCTGGCGCGCAGCACTCACGGCGGCCCGTCCGACCCAGACACCGGCCAGCCAGACAAGGCCCCGGCTCCAGCGCCTGGCCTCCCAAATCACGCGTGACACGCCACTCTTCATCGGCCCTGAAGAATCTGATCCGCGGAATCACGTCAAGCGCTCTGGTGCAAGACGACAAAAAGACGCCGGGCTTTTCGCGGTGCCTGTTCCCTAGAGGCGGGACAGTGACTAGATATTGCTCATGACCGAAAAGACTCCCGTAACCGTCCTCACCGGCTATCTCGGTGCCGGCAAGACCACCCTCCTCAACCGCATCCTCACCGAGGACCACGGCAAGCGCTATGCCGTGATCGTCAACGAGTTCGGCGAGGTGGGCATCGATAACGACCTCATCGTCGGTGCCGACGAGGAAGTCTTCGAGATGAACAATGGCTGCGTCTGCTGCACGGTGCGTGGCGACCTGATCCGGGTTCTGTCGGGCCTCATGAAGCGCAAGGGCAAGTTCGACGCCATTGTTGTGGAGACCACGGGCCTGGCCGATCCGGGTCCTGTCGCCCAGACCTTCTTCGTCGATGACGATGTCCGGGCCCGCACCCAGCTCGATTCCGTGACCACGGTGGTGGATGCCAAGCATCTGCCCCTTCGCCTTGCCGACAGCCGCGAGGCGGTTGAGCAGATCGCTTTTGCCGACCAGATCGTCCTCAACAAGACCGATCTGGTGACCGAGGCCGAACTCCTGGCCGTCGAGGCCCAGATCCGCCGGCTCAATCCCCTGGCCCCCATTCATCGCACCCAGCGCTCGGCGGTGCCACTGGAGGCCATTCTCGGTCGCGGCGGCTTCGATCTTGCGAGGATCACCGAACTTCAGCCTGAATTCCTCAATCCGGCACACGGCGAGCCGGGCCATATCCATGACGAGGACTGTGACCATGACCACGATCATCACGATCATCACCATCACGACCATGATCACAGCCACGACCATGGCCATGATCATGCGGCGGCGGCGGGCATTCGCGGCATCTCGCTCACCCTCGACCGGCCGGTCCACGGGACGCGGGTAACCAACTGGCTCAACGCCCTCCTGGCCGACAAGGGCCCGGACATCCTGAGGGCCAAGGGTATTCTGGACGTGGCGGGGGAGGATCGCCGTCTGGTCTTCCAGGCGGTCCACATGATTCTCGAAGGTGACTTCCAGGGCGACTGGAAGCCCACCGACAAGCGCTATAGCCGCATGGTCTTCATTGGCCGTGATCTGGACGAGGCCGCCATCCGCGAGGGTTTCGAGGCCTGCGTGGCCTGACGCCTCACCAGACCATCAGACAGCAAAAAGCCCGCCCCGGTTTCCCTGGGCGGGCTCTTTGTGTTTCTGACGAGGACCTAGAGGTCTTCGTTGATCAGGGCGACCTGGAAGAAGCCGTTGCCCTGCAGCACGTTCATGACGGACATGAACTCACCGTAGCGGACGGTCCGGTCAGCGCGGATATAGACCCGCTCTTCGGTCGGTTCCGGCTTGTTGAGGATCCGGGTCAGGTCGGCGGGCAGGGTATCGAGCGAAGTCGGAGACTCGCCGATGAAGATGCCGCCACCCTGCTGGATGTTGATCAGGGTCGGTTCCTCAACCTTCGCGCCAGGCGGCGGAGGGATGGCCGGCGGCAGGTCAAGCTTGACCGACACCGTCGCCGCGGGGATCGACACCATGAAGATGATGAGGAGCACCAGCATCACGTCCACGAAGGGCGTGACGTTGATGTCGCTGTTCTGGCCGAGGTCGAACTTGCCGCCGCCCCCACCGCCCAGCTTTGCACCCATGTTAAGTTCCTTCCCTGGGACCAATCGCGGTCCGGCTGATCTTTGTCGACGACACCCATCGCCAATGAATCCGGGATTGTAAAGCCCGAACCGCCATGGAGTGAGCAGGTCTTTTGCCCATTGAGTGAATGGCTCGCCCACCGCGCGAAAAATCAGCGGACAAGGCCTCTCGCCAAGACAGCTATCCGACCTTTATTGAGATTTCATGAGGTCCAGTTTTCAAGCCTATGTCACCGCCGCCCTGTTCGATCGTTCCGGGCTTGCCGCCTTCGCCCTGGGAGACGGCACAGTCCGTTTCGAGTCGGGAGAGGTCATCGAAGCCCATGACGGGGCGGTCCTGTCCGCCTGCCTCCATCCCTCCGGCTCCGGCCTGCTGACCGGCGGAGATGATGGCAAGGTCGTCTGGTCGCGTCCCGCGGGGGCCGAGGTGGTGGCTGACCTGCCGGGCAAATGGATCGATGCCGTGGCCGCCAGTCCGGAATCCGGGCTCATCGCCTTTGCCGCTGGCCGGGACCTGCACGTCCGCGACCGCGCCGATGCCGCCTTTTCACGCACCTTCACCCATGAGCGCTCCGTTGCGGATATAGCCTTCGACCCAAAGGGCCGGCGCATTGCCTGCGCCACCTATGGCGGAGCCTGGCTCTGGTATGGCCGGATTGCCGAACAGAAGCCGGTGATCCTGGAATGGGCCGGCAGCCATGTCGGCCTGGCCTGGAGCCCGGATGGCCGGTTCCTGATGAGTGCCATGCAGGAAAACCAGCTCCATGGCTGGCGGGTGGCCGATGACAAGAACCTCAAGATGGGGGGCTACCCCGCCAAGGTCAAAAGCCTGGCCTTTGCCGCCAAGGGCCAGCTTCTGGTGACCTCCGGGGCAAATGGGGCCGTGGTCTGGCCCTTTGCCGGGGCCACCGGGCCCATGGGCAAACAGGCCGCCGAGATCGGCTATGACGAATCCACCATGGTGATCCGCGTTGCCGCGACCCCGGCCCTGCAGTGGATTGCGGCAGGGCTCGAGGATGGCCGGGTCTGGGCCTGCGAGCTCAGCGGCCAGAAGCTGACGCCCCTGAAGGCCGAAAAGGGCTCCCCCATCACCGCCCTTTCCATCAATCCCACCGGAACCCGGGTGGCCTGGGGGGACGAGGACGGCGAGGCTGGGGTTTCAGACGTCGGGGCCTAGAAGCCTTTCAGCTCGGCCCAGAGGTCGAAATCGTCCCTCTGGGAGCGCAGGCTGTTGATCGGTGCCTCCGGATCGCGCCAGCCCAGGGCCATGCCGGAAAACAGCATGTGATCCTCCGGCAGGCCCAGATGCTTGGCGACGGTCTGGGGGTAACGGGCCCAGTACTCCTGGGCGCAGGTGTCCAGGCCCCGTTCCGTGGCCAGCAGCATGACGGTCTGCATATACATGCCCAGATCTGACCACTGGGGCGGGCCCAGCTTGCGGTCCAGACAGAAGAACAGGCCCACCGGCGCCCCGAACAGCTCGCCATTGCGGGCCAGCTGCCTCAGGCGGGCGGGCTTGTCCTCCCGCGGGATGCCGATGCTGCGATAGAGGTCCTCGCCGTTCTCGAAGCGACGGGTGCGGAAGGGGTCCCAGAGATTGGCGGGATAGACCTCGTATTCCGGGGTCTCGCCAAAGGGATTGGCCGCAACATCGGCCTTGAGGTCAGCCAGGGCCTTGCCGGCCAGGGCATAGACCCGCCAGGGCTGGAGATTGCCGCCGGAGGGGGACCTCGCCGCGGTCTGCAGGATCTGGCGGACCACAACGGCGTCAGGGGCTTCCGGAAGAAAGGCGCGGATGGAGGTTCTCGTGGCAACCGCCTCGGTGACGTTCATTTCAGGCTTCCCCAATTGACAGGCAGCGACTTGACCGAAGGCCGGGCGCACCCCAAGCCTT
>CAIYZB010000041.1 GCA_903930545.1 uncultured Alphaproteobacteria bacterium | reverse complement strand
GAAGGCGAGGCGCAGCGAGGACATGATCAGGGCTCCCGTTCGAACCCCTGTCATCACCCCTTAGCCCACAAACATCCAGTCCCCGGTCAGGCTCGACTGGCTGACTCCCACCAGGATCAGCTGGGCACCTCCGGTGACATTGATCACCGTGTCGAACCCGACCTGGCTCACCGTATAGGTGGAGCCAGGGTCGAGGCGGACCCGGTCGCCGTCAGCACGGCTGAAGTCCAGGACCCGGTCGGTGCCAGCATCGCCAAAGGTGTTGAAGGTATCGGCCCCAAAGCCCCCGGTCAGGGTGTCATTGCCCCGGTCGCCGGAGATCCAGTCATCCCCGGTACCCCCGATCAGAACGTCATCGCCCTGACCGCCCCGGATGATGTCATCGCCGCTTCCGCCGTCGCCGGTGTCATTGCCGAGATTGCCATAGACGACGTCGGATCCGGCCTCTCCGGACAGGCTGTCATTGTCCTTGCCACCCACCACCCAGTCATCGCCCAGGCCGCCCGAGGCCGTGTCATTGCCCTGGTTGCCATTGATGTCGTCGAAATTGGTACCGCCCTGGATCCGGTCATTGCCGTCCCCGCCGCGCAGATAGTTGGTGCCGGAACTGTCGGTGAGGGAGTCATTGCCCTCCGCTCCCAGGAGCTGGTCATTGCCTGCTCCCCCGATCAGGGTGTCGGCTCCGATGCCGCCGTTCAGGCTGTCAGAGCCCGCAAAGCTCTGGAACCGCGACCCACCCGCATCGGCAATCGGGCTCGAGACCGTGGTCAGGCCCATGTCTCGGAAGAAGGCGAGATCCAGGACGTCGAGATACCAGCGCACCCCGGCAGGGGCATAGGTCGATCCCTCCATCATGCCCAGGTCCAGCCCGTCGGCGGTGACCCGTCCATAGTGGGTGTAGGAATTGACGATCCCAGTGGACAGGGGCACCGGCCCGCCATAGGCCGCCACGGCATTGGCTCCGGTAAAGACCGGGAACCCGCCGGAGGTGGCAACAAGGGTGTCATAGGTCGACAGGAACTGCCCCGAGACGATGCCGGTATTGCCATCGCCTCGACCATTGAAGCCCAGGGCGTGTCCCAGCTCGTGCAGAAAGAAGGACACCGCATCAAACTTGCCGGCCTGAACCGGGGTCGAGCGGGTCGACGGGTCCGGATCCAGCCACAGGTCATTGGCCAGATAGGCCGGGGGCATGCCGATAATGATGTCACCGGCCGATCCATTGACATCCACACCGGTCCGCAGCTCGTGGACGGCCCCTTCCTCCAGGGTGGTCTTGCCGTTCAGGCTCCCCGTTGTGGCCGCCGCCGCCGAAGCGCCCGATCCCACCGTGCGACCGGACAGATCGACCTGCAGGACGACATCCAGCACCCCGGACCCGGTCAGATGCCGGGCATAGATATCCAGCGCCCCCGTCAGATTGGCCAGGGCCGCGCTGGCCTGCTGGGACGTCAGGGCATTGGTCGGATCGCTGAGCGTAATCGTGTATTGAAAGCTCATTGTGGCCCCGGCTCAAATGTCTGTGAAATCAACGCTGCGCCTCAATTCAGAGTAGTAGGCACATTGTCGAATAAGTTTGAGATTAAGGCTGTGTCTTGAAGCGCATCAAGTCAAATCACTTTGATATATTCGAATCATATTGGAATAATTTCTTGAATTTAGTCAATTGTTGAGTTCGTTGAATCTGGCACGGTCAATCATTGGGGTTCCAGAACTGCAACTAAAAGTCGCGTCAATACTGTCTGTTGGCTGACAGCCAAGGCACCGGATGTCTGGTCCATGTGCTCGGGACGCGGGGTCATCCGGGGCTTAAGGTCAGGGACCCGTCGGCGAGCATCATCCCCTTGTCCGGGCCTGGTTGTGGCAGTCCCTTCGTCCTCGGCCCATCCCATCCTTCCCTCCGGGGGAAGGGGCCCTTTTCCGGCAAGCGGGTCTGGGCTAACCACGCGTTCAGCCCAACCGGAAGTCCGCCCCCAAGGGAACCCCTCCATGACCTTACGACTGGCTCTTGGCCTGACCCTGCTGTCGCTGGCTGCAACGGATGCCCATTGCGAAACCCTGCTTATTGCCCCGGACCGGGTCTTCACGGCACAGGACCTGACCGCGCATTCCGGCTGGAAGGTGCTGGTGGAGGGCGAGACCATTCGGGCAGTGGGACCGGACATAGTGGCACCTGCGGGCGCGCGGCCCCTTCGACTGCCTGGCGCGACCCTCATGCCCGGCCTTATGGACCTGCACTCGCACCTGTTCCTGCATCCCTACAGTGAGACCCTCTGGGACGATCAGGTCCTGAAGGAGCAGTTGGCCTATCGCGTCCTGACCGCAGCAAATCACGCCCGGGACACCCTGCAGGCCGGCTTTACGACCCTGAGGGATCTGGGCACCGAAGGGGCCGGCAATTCCGACGTAGCGCTCAAGCGTGCGATAGACGACGGCACGACGCCGGGCCCGCGTCTTCATGTCGTAACCCGGGCCATTGTCGCCACCGGTTCCTACGGCCCTGCACGTCGGGACTATGCCGTGAGCGAGCTGCCGCAGGGGGCGGAAGAGGCCTCCGGTGTCGATGGGATCGTCACGGCCGTGCGTCATCAGGCCGCTGCCGGTGCCGACTGGATCAAGCTCTATGCCGATTACCCGGTCGGCCCGAACGGCGAGACCCTGCCCACCTTCTCACAGGACGAACTGACGGCCGCCGTTGCCAAGGCCCACGACCTTGGCCGGAAGGTCGCAGCGCATGCGGAGTCGGACGCCGGCATGCGTCGCGCGGTTCTGGCCGGAGTGGACACCATCGAGCACGGAAAGGGTGGGTCGGAGGCCACTTTCCGCATGATGGCCAAGGCCGGCATTGTCTATGTGCCGACCCTTACCGAGGTGGAGTATTACGGGATCTATTTCCACGGCTACCGGCCCGGCAAGACGCCTCCAACGGCAGACATGGCCGCCAGCGAAAGCGCTTTCCGGACCGCGCGATCCGTTGGGGTCACCGTGGCATCTGGCTCGGATGTGGGCGTCTATCCCCACGGCGAAAATGCCCGGGAGCTGGTTTGGATGGTGCGTTATGGCATGACGCCTTCAGAGGCCCTGATCGCCGCCACGGCCACTGGCGCCGCCGTGCTGGGAGAAGGCGATCGTCTGGGAAAGGTGCAGTCTGGCTTCATGGCCGATCTGGTGGCCGTCGCCGGTGACCCGACAACCGACATCGCCGCAGCAGGTCACCCTGTCTTTGTGATGAAGGGCGGCAAGATTGTGCGAGAGCCAGCCGTGGCGAACAAACGCGCTCAGTGATGAGAATCCCGCACGCCTGATCTTCCGCGACCCAAGGGATTTGAGGGGCCCGGACCAGGACCAAGAAACGTCTTCACGGTGAGAGGCGATTCTGACGCTGGCGCACCCGACACGATTCGAACGTGTGACCTTTGCCTTCGGAGGGCAACGCTCTATCCAGCTGAGCTACGGGTGCGTTTCAAGCGGAGGCCTCCTCTAGCGGAAAGCCCAGGGGAACGGAAGGGTGGTTTTGTGGCTCAGCCCCCGGTGGTCCAGGCGAAGCGGGCGATGAACAGGCCGGCCAGGACATAGAGCGCGATGTCGCTGCGCTTGAACCCCTCCTTCAGCAGCTTCAGCAGGGCATAGCTGATCAGGCCAAAGGCCAGACCCGTGGCGATGGAGAAGGTGAGCGGGATCAGGGTCAGGGTCAGGAAGGCCGGAATGGCGATGACCGGATCGGCCCAGTCGGTCTCGGCCAGGGGCGCGATCATCATGCCGCCCACCAGGATCAGGGCCGGGGCCGTGGCCGCCGCCGGGATCAGCTGGACCCAGGGGGCCAGAAAAAAGGCCCCCAGGAAGAGCAGGCCGACAATGACCGAGGTCAGGCCCGAGCGGCCCCCCGCCTCGACCCCGGCTGCGCTCTCGACATAGGAGACCACAGTGCTGGTGCCCGCCGTTGCCCCGGCAATAGTGGCCACGGAATCAGCCAGTAGGATGCGGTTCAGGCCAGGAATGGTGCCGTCGGCGGCCTGCAGGCCCGCCCGCTTTGTCACCGCCACCAGGGTGCCGAGATTGTCAAAGAAGTCGACGAATAGGAAGACGAAGATGATCTCCAGAACCGCCGCCGACAGGCCACCGACCCCGAGGCCCAGGGCGGCGGGCACATCGGCCTTGAAGGCCGTCTGGGTGATGGCCGACAGGTCATAGGGCTGGGGGGTGAAGTGGGTGGTGCCGGTGGCAAAGGCCACCCCGGTCACCGTGATGATCCCGATCAGGACGGCAGCCTTGACCTTGCGCACCATGAGAAAGCCGGTGAGGCCCAGGCCCAGCAGGGCCAGAAGGGTGGTGGGTGCCGTCAGGTCGCCGAGGGTCACTGTGGTCGCCGGATTGGCCACCACCAGGCCGGCGGACTTCAGGCCGATAAAGGCGATGAACAGCCCGATCCCGGCGGAAATGGCGGCAAACATCGGCCTTGGCACGGCCTCGACGATCACCTTGCGCACGCCCGACAAGGTCAGGGCCAGGAAGACCAGGCCGGAGATCAGGACGCAGCCCAGGGCCGTTTCCCAGGGCACCCCCATACCCTTGACGACGGTGTAGGTGAAATAGGCGTTCAGCCCCATGCCCGGAGCCAGGGCCAGGGGGACATTGGCAATCAGGCCCATGAGGATGGAGCCGATCCCGGCGGCCAGACAGGTGGCGGCTGCCACCCCGGCAATGGGCATGCCGGCCTCGGACAGGATCAGGGGATTGACCGCGACGATATAGGCCATGGTCATGAAGGTGGTGAGGCCCGCCAGAACCTCGGTGCGGATATTGGTCCTGCGCTCGGCGAGCCCGAAGATCTTGATGGCCATGGTCTGAAGTCCTTATGCGCCGGGCAGGGTGTCGCGATAGGTGGCCCAGCCGGCCACCAGGGCCGCGACCACTGGTGAGGCGACTTGATAGGCGGCATCAAAGGCGGCCTTGCCGCCGCCATCGGGGAAGTGCCTCAGGACCGGATCAGCCCCGTCGGGCTGGCGAGTATAGTTGCTGGCGGTGCGCAGGACGAGGACCCGGCGGGGGTCCACCTTCCCCTGAGCCCCATAGATGGTCAGGACATCGAGAATGCCCTGATCCTCGCAGTCACTCATGGCCATGACCCCGGCCCCGTCGGTCTGGATCTTGACCCAGTCCCGGGCCCAGGCGGTGCGTCTGGTCCCATGCCAGAAACGGGTGGCCCCCAGGACATCGCCGAGAAAGACCTTCGGCGGGGTCATGGCGGCAGGTTCGGAGGGATAGAGGGCGCGGGCCGCGGCCAACTGGGCATTGTCGGGCAGGGCGAGATCGCGGGTCAGGCCATAGGCAAAGTTCACAAGACCCGGATCCAGCTTCCAGGCCATGCCGCTGGAGCCCTTGGCCGAGCCTTTCAGGCCCGGACGATCGGTGCCCAGGGCCCAGAGGCCCCAGGGCCAGTCGGCGGGGATCTCGCGATCGTCCATCTCATAGGGGGTATCGGCATCCACCACCCAGTTGGCCCAGGCGGCCGAGCCGATGGAGCCAGCGGCCGGATCGATCCCGGCAATGCCTGCCACCACCCAATAGGCGCGGGAGACGTCGAACTGATCGCCGGAGACGAGGGCGGCGATGGCCTCGCGGGGCCTCGCCCTCATGCCGGTCTTCACCGCCAGGACGCCATTCTCGGAAAGCCGCACAGGGCTCTCGATCCCCGCGACGGCCACGACCCTGGCCTTGGGGTCGGCTTCAACCCAGTGCTGATATTCCCCGGCCGCGTCGCCGGTATCGGCTCCGACCTCGAAGGTGGTCAGGACCACCACCTTGACCGGGATGGGACGGGCCTCGGCCAGACCGGAGGACAGGCACAGGACGAGAAGGGCGCTGGCCCAGAGGAATCGCAGGGACTTGGACATGGGCCCATCGACACTGACCTGAGCGTCAAGCGCAAGTCCCGGCCCGCCCTTGCAACCGAAAATATGCCCATTGCGCGGGTTAGGGCGTCAGGGAGCCTCGACAGTCACCCGGCTCGTCACCGAATTGGCGATATAGCATTCCTCATGGGCCTCATGGTGCAGCCGGGCCAGGGTCTCCGCATCGGGGGCAGGACCGGCCCAGCGCAGGGCAGGACGCAAGGTGACCTCGGTCACGGCCAGCCGCCCGGCCTCATTGGCCGCCATGACGCCCACGGCGTCGTCCTCATAGGCTTCGCAGACCAGCCCCGCCAGACGGGCCCGGTGCAGGAAGGTCAGCATGTGGCAGGCCGAGATCGAGGCCACCAGCATCTCCTCCGGGTCCACGGCCTTGTCCACGGCCCAGCGATTGCCCACCACGTTGGCGGACGCCGAGCCTGCCAGCTGGGGCACCCCGTCAAAGGACAGGCTGTGGCCCCGGCTGTAGCGGCCTTTCAGGAAGTCCTCTCCGGGCTGGAGGGCCCAGCTGACCCGGGCCTCGTAGCGGGCCATCAGAAGGCCTCGGCCGGCAGGGCCATCATCAGGTCCGACCCGCTGGTCAGCTTGGTCAGATGGGCGGCCGCATCGGGGAGGACCCGCTGCAGGAAGAAGCGTCCCACCACCAGCTTGTTGGCATAGAAGGGATCGGTCTCACCCGCAGCGATCTTGTCCTGCACGGTCTTTGCCATCCGGGCCCACATATAGGTAAGCGCCGTCAGGCCGAAGAGATGCATATAGTCGGTGGAGGCGGCCCCGGCATTGTCCGGGTTCATCAGGCCATTCTGCATCAGCCACATGGTGCCTTCCTGCAACTGGGCCTTGGCACTGGCCAGACCCTCGACAAAGGGCTTCAGGTCGTCGTCCGCCGCATGGGCATCGATGAAGCCGTCCATCTCGGCGAAGAAGGCCATGACGGCGCGACCGCCATCGGCGGCCAGTTTGCGGCCCACCAGGTCCAGGGCCTGAACCCCGTTGGTGCCCTCATAGATCAGGGCGATGCGGACATCGCGCATATACTGGCTGGCGGGGAAGTGTTCGGTAAAGCCGGAGCCGCCATGGATCTGCAGGGCGTCTGAACAGACCTGCAGGCCCTTGTCGGTGAGGTAACCCTTGACCACCGGGGTCATCAGGGCGGCGATGTCATGGGCCTTTTGCCGCTCGTCCGGATTGGTGTGGACATGGGCCAGATCCCCATTCAGGGCGACCCAGAACAGGAAGGCCCTGCCCCCTTCGAGGAGGGCGCGGGAGGTCATCAGCATCCGCCGGACATCAGGATGGACAATGATGGGATCCGCCGGACCCTCCGGGTTCTTGGGTCCGGTCAGGGAGCGGCCCTGGAGGCGGTCCTTGGCAAAACTGACGGCCGCCTGATAGGCGGCCTCGCCCTGGGCAATGCCCTGAAGGCCGACCCCCACCCGGGCCTCGTTCATCATCACGAACATCAGGGACAGGCCGCGGTTCTCCTCCCCCACCAGCCAGCCCTGACTCTCCTCGTGACGGATGACGCAGGTGGCATTGCCGTGAATGCCCATCTTCTCTTCCAGGCCATCGCAATAGACGCTGTTGCGGGCACCAGGCTTGTTGTCGGCATCGGGCAGGAACTTGGGCACGATGAACAGGCTGATGCCCCGGGTTCCGGCGGGAGCCCCCTCGATCCGGGCCAGGACCAGATGGACGATGTTCTCGGCCATGTCGTGCTCACCGCCGGAGATCCAGATCTTCTGGCCGGTGATGCGATAACTGCCATCGGCCTGGGGCACGGCCTTTGTGCGCAGCAGACCCAGATCCGTGCCGCAATGGGGCTCGGTCAGGTTCATGGTCCCGCCCCATTCGCCTGAGGCCAGGCGGGGCAGATAGAGGTCTTTCTGGGCCTCGGACCCGCCGTTCAGAATGGCGGAATAGGCCCCGTGGGTCAGGCCCGGATACATGGAAAAGGCCATATTGGCCGAGGAGCTCATCTCCGAGAAGGGCAGGCTCAATGTATAGGGCAGACCCTGACCACCATAGGCGATCTCCGCCCCCAGTCCGGGCCAGCCTCCGGCTACCAGCTGGGCATAGGCCTCCTTGAAGCCCTTGGGCGTGGTGACGCTATGGTCGGGATGCCAGGTGCAGCCTTCCTTGTCCCCCACCGCATTGAGGGGCGCCAGGACCTCGGCCGAGAACTTGCCTGCTTCCTCGATGATCTGTTCGAGGACGTCCATCGAGGCTTCGGAGAAGCCCTTCAGGCTGGAATACTGCTCGAGCTTGAGCACATCCTTCATCAGGAAGACGAAATCACGGACGGGAGGCTGATAGGTCATGGGGGCTCCGGTGGGTTGCCGGAGGCAGTTTCCGGCCTATTTGGCGTGTTCTAGATCGCCAAGTCGCTCGCGCAAGACCTGATCATAGTCCGCGGCCCGTGGCAAAAGATCAGGCCGCGTGGCGGCCAGTTGCTTCTCCAGGGCGTCGCAGCCATTGCGCAGTTGCTCGATGGCCTGATCGATATCCTGGCGCTGGGCCTCCAGGGCGACGATACGCTCGCGGAACTTGTGCAGGGACTTGGCGTTCTGGGCCGCCCCGCCGTCGTCCAGCTCATAGAGATCAAGGATCTCGCCGATCTCGGACAGGGCCAGACCGACCCGCTTGCCCCTCAGGATCAGCTGTAGTCGGGCCCGATCCTTGTAGGAATAGACCCGGTTCATCCCGTCCCGGGCCGGGGTCAGCAGCCCCTTGTCCTCGTAGAAGCGCAGGGCGCGCGGGGTGCAACGGAATTCCAGGCAGAGCTGGCGGATGGTGAAGGTGCGGGCTGGGCGGCGAAGTTCTGCAGGCATCTTGCTGTCCTCGACGGATCTCGAAATTTCGCCTGTCAGGTAAGATCAGCTTTCCGTTTACGTCAAGGTCACTTTAGCTGACCCGCGCGGAATGCCTGGGCCTTGGCGGGGCTGTCGGCGCGTCCTAACCTCAGGCTCGAACCCAAGGGGCCAGCCATGATCCGTCGCACCACCGTCTTCGCTTTCAGTCTCGCCCTTCTGGCAGCTGGGCCTGTCCTTTCCGCCGAAGGCCCGACCCCGGCCGTGACAGCCGGCACGGTGCGGATGGAGGGGCTGGCCCCGGTCTATCTGGACAAGGCCAAGGGCCGCATCCTCCTGGCCCTGCCGGCCCCGGGCCCGGATGGGGTCTCCGGTCGCTTTCTCTATCTGACGGCCCTGCGCACGGGTCTCGGATCTGCGCCAGTGGGTCTGGATCGGGCGGCGGCGGGTCAGTCCCAGATTCTCGTCTTCCGCCGCATCGGCAAGAAGGTCTTTGCCGAGCTGGAAAATCCCCGCTTCCGCGCCGAAGGGGCCCCAGCCGCCGAGGCCCTGGCAGCCAAGGAAGCCTTTGCCACCTCCACGGTCTGGTCCGGGGATGTGGCCGGGAGCGATGCGCAAGGGCGCGTCCTGGTGGACCTGTCCGGCTTCCTTACCCGCGATGTCATGGGGGCTTCTCAGGCCCTGCAGGGGGCGGGGGAAAAAGGCTATCGCCTGGTGCCTGACCTGTCCGTGGCCGACCCCGATGCCGTGAAGGTCTTTCCGGAAAACATCGAGTTCGAGGCCCGCCAGACCTTTGTCTCAGATACCCCCGGGCCTGAGGTGCGCAATATCGCCCCGGACGCCAAGGCCATCACCCTCCAGGTCCGCCACAGCCTCGTGAAGCTGCCCGAGCCTGGCTATGAGCGCCGCATCTTCGATCCTCGCACGGGCGGGTTCGACCAGATCCTGCTGGATTTCGCCGCCCCCCTGGGCTCGGAGATCGTCCAGAGGCTGTCGGTCCGGTTCCGTCTGGAAAAGGTCAATCCGGGCCCGGCCCCGTCGCCGGTGAAGAAGCCCATCATCTTCTATGTGGACCGCGCCGCGCCGGAGCCGATCCGCAGCGCCCTCGTGCAAGGGGCTGGCTGGTGGGCGCAAGGGTTCGAGGCTGCCGGCTATCAGAATGCCTTCAAGGTCGAGGTCATGCCCGAAGGGGCTGACCCCCTGGATGTCCGCTTCAATGTGATCAACTGGGTCGACCGCGCCACCCGGGGCTGGTCCTATGGCCAGGCGGTGAGCGATCCGCGCACGGGGGAGATCGTCAAGGGCTCGGTCCTGCTCGGGGCCCTCAGGGTCCGCCAGGACATGCTGATCTTCGAAGGTCTGGTGGGGGCCGACAAGAACGGCACGGGGGGACCGAATGACCCCGTCCAGATCAGCCTGGCCCGGATCCGCCAGCTTGGGGCCCACGAGGTCGGCCATGCCCTGGGTCTGGCCCACAACTTCGCCGGCTCGACCCAGGATCGGGCCTCGGTGATGGACTATCCGGCCCCCCGGGTGAAGCTGACCGAGGGCCAGATCGACCTGTCCGACGCCTATGGGGTGGGTCTGGGCAGCTGGGATCGCTTCACCATCGACTGGCTCTATGGTCCCGGCGACAAGGCCGCCCTGGACGCCAAGGCCGCGGCCATGATCGCCAGTGGCACCCGCTATGCGACCGACGGCGACAGCCGTAGCGCCTCCGTGGCCCAGCCCTGGGGCAGCCTGTGGGACGACGGGTCTGATCCGGCCGCCGAACTGACCCGCCTCCTGGCGGTTCGTCAGGTGGCCCTGGACCAGTTCGGCCTCGCAGCCCTGAAGCCCGGCGAGCCGGTGGTCAATCTCAAGCGCAAGTTGGTGCCGGTCTATCTTCTGCACCGCTACCAGACCGAGGCCACGGCCAAGCTGGTGGGGGGCGTGGCCTACAGTTACGCGGTGAAGGGCGATGCCGCAGCGGTCTCGCCCCCCGTGGTCGCGGCGGATCAGAGGGCCGCCCTGTCGGCGCTGCTGTCCGGTCTTGACCCTGCCGGTCTGGACCTGAAGGACGACCTCATCGCGCTCCTGTCATCAGCCCAGTCCGGAGAAGGCGACCGCCAGTACGAGATCGAGGTCATGCCCACCCTGGGCGGTCCGGTCTTTGATCCCCTGATGGCCGCCGATATCGCGGCCGGCCTCGTGATCGATCCCCTGACCCAGCCCGATCGTCTGGCGCGACTGGTGGAACAGACCCGCCGCGATCCGGGCCAGCTTGGCGCCGGTGAGGTTCTGGACCAGCTCATTGCCCGGGTCTTCGCCCCGGCGACGGGACGTCAG
>CAIYZB010000040.1 GCA_903930545.1 uncultured Alphaproteobacteria bacterium | reverse complement strand
GCGGCAGGATCAGGGCCGTGATACGCGCACAGGTGAGGGGTGCCGGCCGGGCATAGGGATCTGCCATGGCCAACAGCAGGACTTCCGGGATCTTGGTCCTCAGGACGTTGATGTCCCGCAAGGGTGCCGCCACAGCGCCCTGCAGGCTCTCACGATTGGCCTGGGACGTGGTCTGGACCTCCGGTGAGCCATCCATGCGCGTCGTTGTGCAGGCGGACAGGATGAGGGCGCAGGTCAGAGCTAGACCGGCCGTCAGGCATCGGGACTTCAGCATGGCTCGATCATACCCACTTTCGCAAGCTTCGGGAATGTTGGGCCCCGGACAAAACAACCACCGGGCTGCCCTTGCCCCAAAGGGGCCTGAGCCCTATGGTCCGCGCCGCTTCGCCCAACGATCTCAACGGACCGGCGACTCAAGGGCCGGTAGCTCAGCGGTAGAGCATTCGACTTTTAATCGAATGGTCGTGGGTTCGATCCCCACCCGGCCTACCAATTTTCCGCCGCATCAGGCGTGAGCTACCTCGCCAGCCCAGCCAGGTCATAGGCAAAGGCCATCCATCCGGCTGAATTGCCGATGGGCACAGCGCTGATCATCTGCAGGGCCAGGACCGGCAGGCCGATCAGATAGACCGGATGGGGTCGGCCCCGTGTGCGCCAGTCATGAATGATCGGGATCAGCAGCAAGAGACAGGCGACCATCCCCGGCGGCAAGGACACGAAGATCGGCGGCGGACCAAAGGCACCGGGCGGCGGCGGCATGATCACCATGAAAACCCGTGCCAGGGCCGCCTGCATCATCGGGATCATGAAAAGGATCATGAACCGCTTGTGCATCTCAGGCCGGTTCACATTGGCTATGGCCAGGACGAAGATGCAGATCATCAAGCCAAGGGCGAGCAGGGAGACCGCCGAAAAACGCGCAGCCGCGTCACCGACCCCCATGGCCTGTGCGACCTTGATGGCATTGATATTGGTCAGAACAACGACGATCGCCATGGCCGTGAACCAGGAAATGCCCAGCAGTCCCAGGGCCCTGTGGTTCACCGTGCGCCCGGAAGCCACCAGGGCGGTCTGGGTCACGTAGAGCAGGGTCCAGCCGAAAAACAGGACCCCGTGAATGTGCAGGATCGGATTGCCGCCAAAACTGCCCGTCGCCAGTTTGGACCAATAGGTGGGCGTAAAGCCCAGAAAACCGATCAGGGCGAAAAGGATCGCCATGCCGACATAAAACAGGCCGCGCCCCGGTCGTGCGCCAGCGGTTTGTGTAGACGCCATCAGACAAGCTCCCCCAAGCCCATAATGGGTAGAGGCTAGCATGGACCGGTGTTTCTACAAGTGAGGCAAATATCAGCCTGGGATCGGCAACTATTGCTGCTGCTGTTGCTGTTGCTGATCGTAGTTGACGCCATTGGCGGGCACCCGGCGGCGGCCGCCGGAGGTGAAGGCGGGCTGGGCGATCCGGATGAATTCCGGTTCGGTCAGGGCCGCCCGGGCCCGTCGCACCGACACCCCGACCGCCAGCTGGCTTTCGGCCTCGCCCTTGTAGACGCCGCGGGACGGCGGGACGTCATCATAGTCCCGGCCGACCGCGGCAGCGATGTGGCGTTCTCCGGCCTCGACATTATTGGTGGGGTCAAAGCCAATCCAGCGGGTGGAGGGCAGGAAGACCTCTACCCAGGCATGGGTGGCATCCGGGTCTGAGCGATCTCCACCCTCGCGGTCGGTGAACAGGTAGCCGGAGACATACCGCGCCGGGATCCCCCAGGAGCGGCAGATAGCGATCATGATATGGGCGAAGTCCTGGCAGACCCCGCTGCGTGCGGCCAGGGCCAGGTCGATGGGGCTTTCTGCATCCGTCACGCCGGGTGTGTAGGAGAAGCTTTCATAGATGATCCGCGACAGCTCGCGCATGGCGGTCAGGGGATCACGGGCGCGAAGCCGGTCAACCTCATGGGTCAGGACAAACTCGGCCAGGGCCGGGGTGGCTATGGCAAAGCCGTGATGGCGCAGGAAGTCGAAGTTCTCGCCGCGCACAAAGTCGCTTTTCAACCGGTCCCATTCGCCCATGTCCAGGCTCAGGGGCAGGGGTGGCGGGGCCTGGGTCTCGACGGCTGAGCGGGCCACGATGTTCAGCCGATCATGGGGCTGGGGGACATCGAAATGATAGACCGCATTGCCGAAGGCATCGGCATAGGAAAACAGCTGGGCCGCCGGATCCAGTTCCAGCTCAAAGCTCACAAGCCTCTGGCGGACGCTCTTCTGCGGCTGCATCCAGACCTCCATCACGCTTTCGCGGACGGGCTCTGCATAGTGATACTGGGTGACGTGACGGACCTCGAGCAGCATGGATTTCCTCAGGCCGGCAGACGCATTTCAAGGGAATAGGCGACGAAGGTCTCATAGACCGAGGTGTGGATCGCCGCGCACTCGTCCAGCACCGTGTTGAGGATAGTGCTGGCCGTGCCGAGATCGAAATTCTCGACATCGGCATATTGCAGGCGCGCCTTCAGACGACCCGCCAGACGTTCCGGACCCGCATGGCCGGCCGAGCGGCTGGCAGCCGCCAGATGCTCCTCGATCCGGGCGGTGGAGAACCGGATCGATCGGGGGAAATCCTCGTCAAACATCAGGAATTCGAGGATCAGACGCGGCTGCACATCAGCGGTGTAGCGACGCAGATAGGGCTCCAGCGCACAGCTCATCCGCAGCAGACCGGTCAGGGCGAAATGGTCGTCGATGGGGCCGCGCCGGGCATCGCCGAAACAGACCTTCAGCAGCCGACCGATGAGCTCTGCACGTTCGAGATACATGCCCAGCAGCAGAAAGCGCCATCCCTCCCCATGGCTCATGGTGGCATCGGCCGCCCCACGGAACAGGTGAAGGTCTGCGATGATGTCATGCAGGAAGGCCGAGGAGCCATCGGCAAAGGCCTTGGCTGCGCCGGGGCCGGTCATCCGCAGATAGATGAGGTTCAGGCGTTCCCAGGTCTCGGTGGTGATCTGGTCGCGGACCTGACGGGCATTCTCCCGGGCCAGGGCCAGGGACGAGGTGATCGATCCCGGGTCCTGCCTGTCCAGAGCCAGGGCAAAGGCCGCATCATAGGGTGAGCTGGCCTTGTCGACATTCTTGTCGCCTACGGCGGCCAAGGCGATCCGTGCCACCTGAACGGCGGCGTCGGTACGGTCCAGGGTGGCATTGAGCATGACGTCGGACAGGCGGCACATGTGCTCGGCCCGTTCCACATAACGTCCGATCCAGTAGAGGCTGTCAGCCACGCGGGCGAGCATCATAGCTGGGCATCCTTGGGGTCGGCGGCGAGGATCCATGTATCCTTGGACCCGCCGCCCTGGCTGGAATTCACGACCAGGGAGCCCTTTTTCAGTGCCACTCGCGTCAGGGCGCCAGGCGTCACCACGATCTTGTCCCCTGACAGGATAAAGGGCCGCAGGTCCACGTGGCGCGGCTCGATCTCGCCGTCCATCAGGCAGGGGGCCGTGGACAGCTGGATCGTCGGCTGGGCGATGTAGTTTTCCGGATCGGCCTTGATGGCATCGCCGAAGTCAGCACGCTCCTTGGCCGAGGCGTGGGGGCCGATCAGCATGCCATAACCGCCAGAGGCCCCCACAGCCTTGACCACAAGCTTGTCGAGATTGGCGAGCACATGACTGAGCTGGGCGGGTTCCCTGCAAAGATAGGTCTCGATATTGGGAAGGATGGCATCCTCGCCCAGATAATAGCGAATAATTTCGGGCACATAGGCATAGACGGCCTTGTCGTCGGCCACACCGGTGCCCGGTGCGTTGCAGATCACCACATTGCCGGCGCGATAGGCGTTGAACAGACCCGCAGCGCCCAGCCCGGAATCCCGGCGGAAGGTGAGGGGATCGATGAAGTCGTCATCGACCCGGCGATAGATGACATCGATCCGGCGCAGGCCCGTGGTGGTACGCATATAGACCATGTTGTCATGGACAACGAGGTCGCGGCCCTCAACCAGGGGCACCCCCATGAGACGGGCCAGATAGGCGTGCTCGTAATAGGCGGAGTTGTAGACCCCGGGGGTCAGGACCACGACCTGGGGATTGGGTCGCCAGTCTGCGGCCATGCTCTTCAGGGTGGTCAGCAGGAGGTCGGGATAACGGTCGATGGCCCGCACACCAGCGGCCCGGAAAGTGCCGGGAAAGGTCCGGCGCGAGGCCTCGCGATTGGCCAGCATGTAGGACACGCCGGAGGGCACACGAAGATTGTCCTCCAGAACGGCGAACTCGCCATTGGGCTGACGGATCAGGTCGGAGCCACAGACATTGGCATAGGCCTGATGCGGCACGAACAGGTTCTGCATTTCCCGGCGATAGGAGGGAGCCGAGAGTACCAGTTCCCGCGGAACGACCCCGTCCATCAGGATCTGTTGTTCGCCATAGATGTCGGCCAGGAACATGTTCAGGGCGCACAGACGCTGGGTAAGGCCCGCTTCGATCCGCGCCCACTCTTCGGCTGGGATGATCCGGGGCAGAAGGTCAGTAGGGATGATCCGCTCTGTTGAGCTTTCGGCCCCATAGACCGTGAAGGTGATGCCCTGCAGAAGGAAGAACCGCTCCAGGGTCTTTTGCCGCTCGGCCAGATCTTCAGGTTCCAGGGTGGCGACGCGGCGATCCAGGGCCAGATAGTGCTGGCGGATGGCCCCCTCGGCCGTCTGCATCTCGTTATAGGGCAGGGCGGCTCCCGACAGGCTTGAGCGGCCAGGATCCGTATCGATCGATCGTTCCGCCATCCTTAAGCCCAACTCCACCCGATAAGCCCTTTATGCCGTGTCTGAACCGGTTGACCTTATCGGCCGCTCGTTCGGGAGGGACCGCTAATCGGTGCCGGACACGGACGGTTCGGTGTAAGCCTGTTTTCCGGGCATCTACATGCCTAAAACTACAGCACCCTCAACGGGTGACATCGGACCGCGACGCAAGCTAGACGCAGTGCGGGGCGATTGGAAAGAGATCGCAGTGGGACGAACGGCCTTCGTGGTTGCCGCAACAGCGGCCATGTGCGCCCAGGCGGGGGCATTGCCCGCCCATGCCGCATCGCCCAGGGCCACGGTTGAAGGTCAGCTCCCCCAGGATCTCAAGGACCAGATCGTCGGCGCCATTGGCCAGACGGACCGTCCCATGGGCAGCCGGTTCGAGGCGCGGCGCCGGGCCCGGGAGGCCGGAGACGACGCAACGGCCGTCCTCCGTTCCGAAGGCTATTACGGTGCCGAGGTCGAGCCTGATGTCAGCGAAGCCGATCCCCCCTCCGCCTTTGTCCGCATCCAGCCCGGCGCGCGGTTTGTCTTCGCCAGTCCTCAGCTTCAGTGGCTTGCCCCCCAACCGGATGCCCTGACCCAGTCTGAAGCGCTGAAGGCCATCGGTCTTGTTCCCGGGCAGCCGGGCCGGGCGGCCGATGTCATCAATGCCGAGGCCCGTCTGGTCGGGATCGCCCAACATCGCGGCTATGCCGATGCCGCCGCTGCCCCGCGGGAAGTGATCGTAGATCATGCCGACAAGACCGTTCGTCCGACCTTTCGTCTGATGAGTGGCGACAAGGTTCTGCTGGGGGGGCTCGAAATCGTCTCCGAGGGCCGCACCGATGTCCCTTGGCTCAAGGCCCTGGTGCCCTGGACCCTTGGGGCCCCCTATGACCCCGATACAGTGGCCGAACTTGAGCTGAGGCTCCTGGACACCGGCGTCTATGACTCCGTCACTGTCGGTCTCGCCCCGAGGGATCGGGGCACGGCGGAAGGCTATCGGCCGGTAGTTGTCAGTCTGTCGGAGCGCGACAGCCGCACCCTGGAAGCCGGTGCCAGCTATTCCACCAGCGAGGGCCTGGGCGCTGACGCCAAGTGGACCCGATATAACATCCTCGGCTGGGCAGACACCGTCGCCTTCTATGGCCGGGTATCCAACATAGACTCAAAGCTGGGTGCCGATCTCAGCCTGCCCCACTGGCTCAGGCCGCATCAGACACTCAAGGCCACGGTGGCGGCCTATGACCTGAAGACCGACGCCTATGATGCCCGTGGCTTCGGCATTCGGGCTGACGTCGAACGGCGCTATCGTGTCACCAGTTTCGTTACCCTCGGCGCTGCCATCGACTACAGCCAGACTGACGAGAAGACGGCCATCACCCTGTCTCCGCTGGGGCGGGAACTCGTGGCCGTGTCGGGGCTCATGGCCATTTCCCTCGACCGTTCCAGCGATCCGCTCGATCCGCGTCGGGGCTGGCGCCTGGAGGGTCGGGCCGAGCCGACCTATCTCCTGGGGGACGAAAATCTTCCCTATCTGAAGGTTCAGCTTCAGGGATCGACCTATTTGCCTTTTGGGCGGGATGACCGCACAGTTCTGGCCGGGCGGCTCAAGCTCGGCGGCATAGCTGGTGGCCTGATCCCCGAGGTGCCAGCGTCCAGACGCTTCTATTCCGGGGGTGGCGGCTCGGTTCGAGGCTATGCCTATCAGGCCGTCGGGCCCAGGTTCAGCGACAATACGCCTCAAGGTGGCCTTTCGATGCTGGAGGCCTCCCTTGAGCTTCGTCACAATCTGACCCCCCGGTGGGGCCTTGTCGCCTTCGTGGATGGCGGGGGTGTTGGCGTCGAATCCACTCCGACCGGCGATGATTTCAGCGCAGGTGCAGGGATCGGCGTGCGCTATGACCTGGGCTTCGGGCCTATCCGCGCCGACATTGCCGTTCCTCTTGATCGCCGAAGCGGGGACGCGGCCTTCCAGATCTATCTGAGCATCGGGCAAAGCTTTTGAGCCAGGACCCGACCATACCGCCGGAGCCGTTCCGGAAAAGGCGTTGGGGCCTGACCGTGGCCCTGGTGCTGGTGGGTATGCTGACCCTGCTGGGCCTTCTGGCCGGACAGGGGCTTTCGACGTCGCTCGGTGTCACTGTCGTCGAACATCAGCTCAACAAGGTGAAGGCCGGCCGGTTTGGCCAGCTTTCGGTGACCGGCCTTCAGGGGCACCTGCTGTCGCGGTTTCAGGCCCGCACTGTCAGCCTGAGGGATGCGAAGGGCGTGTGGGTCCGGATCGATGATCTGGAGGTCGCCTGGCGGCCCCTCGACCTGATGACCCGGACGGTTCACGTCAGTCAGATCTCTGCCCGTCAGGTCACCGTGCTGCGTCGTCCTGTCCTGAGCGCACCGACTCCCAAACGGCTCTTGCCCGTCAATCTGCATCTGCAAGGTATCCGGGCCCGGGTCGAGACCGCGCCCGAGGTCACGGTCCAACGCGGCCTGTTCAACCTCACCGGAGAGCTTCAGGTCGCCAGAAAGGGCGGGGGCCTCAGGTCACGCGTGAAGGCTGAGAGCCTGCTCCATGCCGGAGACCGGCTGGAGGCCGAGATCGACATGCGAAAAGGCCGCCCCATGGTGCTCATGGCTGAGGCCTCAGAGGCCAGGGGTGGGGCCTTGGCTGGCGGGTTCGGGTTCGCCGTGGACCAGCCCTTCCTGTTGAAGATTTCAGCGGATGGCCGCACGGTTGAAGGGCGGATCACCGCCCTGGCCCGGTCAGGCAAACTGACCCCGCTGAAGGCGGACGGGACCTGGACCAAGACCGGCACGCGGCTCGAAGGTCTCATCGACCTGGCGGCCTCCCGGCGGACGCAGTGGCTGGTCAGGCGGATCGGTTCGGACCTGCGGGTCAAGCTGTCCAGCCAGCTTGTCGACAAACCCTTCCAGACTCTAGCCCTCGACCTGCGGAGCGACCAGTTTCACCTTGTGGCCAAGGGGGCGGTGGACATCAAGGCGCGCAAGCCCGGCCCTGCCGGCCTCAACCTGACCCTCGATGCCAATAGTCTCGAAAACCTGATCTTCGAAAAAGACCGGCAGGGACTTGGGCTCGGTCCTGCCCAGGTGACTGGCGTGCTGAAGCCGTCATCGGATGGCTGGAGGCTGGAAGGCAAGGGTCTGGTCAGGTCCCTGGCCTGGGGCGACTACGGCCTTCAATCCGTCCAGGGGCCGCTGTCCCTGACCCTCAACAAGGCCGGGCTTGATCTCACCCTTGGTCTGTCCGGTGCAGGCGGCGCGGGCACGGGCTTTGTCGCCAGCCGGTTGGGCGCACGTCCGGATCTGGCCCTGTCAGCCTCGCGGCTGAAGGACGGTCGCTATCTGATACGCCGGCTGAACCTGCTCGGGCCTGGCCTGAAGGTCGAGGCCGAGGGTAATCGCGGCCTCCTTGGGGGGCTGGGGTTCAAGGGCAAGGCCGAGATCGCCTCGCGCGCCGGTTCGGATGGTGCCTTCACCGGGACCTGGACTGCTAGCCAGTCCGGACCGGGCAAGGCCTGGGTTCTGTCTGTCGATGGTCGTGGCAAGCAGCTGGTAACCGGCCTGGCGGAGCTGGACCGGATATTGGGCCCGTCGCCGCGGCTCGAAGCTCGGGGGCAGTTTGTCGGCGGGGACCTGAAACTCGACCGCATGGCCCTCACCGGCGCGGCTCTTGACGCCAAGGGCCAAGGACAGCTGGCCCGTGACGGAGGCGTAAGCGGCCAGATCGACTGGTCTGCAGAAGGGCCCTTCCGGGCTGGACCCGTGGAGATCACCGGAAAGGCCCATGGCGAAGGGCAGCTTGCGGGCTCACTGGCCGAACCCCGACTGAACCTGACCGCAGCCCTCGCCGCCATAGACCTGCCGCGCCTGCCCCTGAGGGACGCTCACCTGGCCATACAGTTCGCCCGCCGGGCGGGGGATAATTCCGGGACCATTTCCCTGACCGCCATGAGTGACCAGGGCCCCGCCAGGGTCGTCAGCGCCTTCGGCTTCAGGGAGGGAGGCGTAGACCTTTCAGACCTCGATCTCCAGGCGGGTGGCATCAGTGCCAGCGGCTCGGTCAGCCTGAGGCGCAAGGGCACGTCCACCGCCAATCTCGACCTGGATGTGGGCGCGGGTGCCCTGCTGGAAAGTGGCCGGGTCCGGGGCAATCTGACCGTGGTTGACCGGGCGACAGGTCCGACCGCCAATCTCGATCTCCTGGCGGAAAACGCAATCCTGCCAGGTCAGAAGTTTGCTGTCCGGCGCGGACACCTCACGGCGACAGGGCCCCTGGCGCGTCTGCCCTACGAGCTTCAGGCCGATGGGGTTTCAGCGACAGAACGCTGGACCTTGTCCGGGTCCGGTAAGCTGGACACGGCAAGCCCGGCTACGGTGGTGTCCTTCGATGGTCGGGCGCAGTACGGGCGGCGTGACCTGCACACGACTGAACAGGCGGTGCTCAGGTTCGACGGTGCCGGACGGTCCGCACGGCTAAGGCTGGCAGCCGCTGATGGTGGCACCCTGGACCTCGATGCTGACATGCACGGCAAGGGCGCCGAGGTCAGGATGAAGCTGGTCCGGATCGGACTGGGCCTGTTCGACGCCGACCTTGATGGTCGCATCGATGGCTCCCTGGTCATGACCGGGGAGGGCGACAGCCTAGAGGTCTGGCTTGATGCCGTGCTCGACGGCGCGCGAGGCCGGGGCTCGGATGCAGCCCTGGGGCTCGACGGCACCCTGACCGCCCGCATCAATGGCAAGGACATGGCGGTGAACACCGCCCTCACCAATCGCCAGGGCCTGGTGGCCCGTTCCCAGATTGTCCTGCCGGTGGAGGCCAGTGCGGCCCCCTTCCGCGTAGCGATCAATCGCAAGGCACCCTTGCGGGGGCATGTGGAGGCAGACGGAGAGGTGAAACCCCTTTGGGACCTCTTTGTCGGGGGTGAGCGAGAACTGGCCGGTACGGTCCATCTGGAAGGCACCCTGGGGGGAACCCTTTCGGATCCCAAGGCTGTGGGCAAGGCACAGGTCGATCGCGGCCGGTTCATGGACGGTGCCACCGGGCTCCTTCTCCAGGACGTCTCCCTGACGGCGGATCTGGCCGACAATGCGATCAATATCTCCAAGGCCTCGGGGGTCGACGGCCATGGCGGCAAGGCCACGGGCGAAGGCCGGATCAGCCTGGAGCGGGAAGGCGAGAGCAGCTTCCGTCTGACCCTGAACAATTTCCGTATGATCGATAACGACACGGCTACGGCTGCTGCATCTGGTCAGGCTACGATCATGCGCAATGCCAAGGGACGGGTGAGCCTGGTCGGCCTGCTCTCCATAGACCGGGCTGATGTCGCCGCCCGCCCGCCGACCCCGTCAGGGGTCACGGCCATGGATGTCGTGGAGATCAACAAGTCTCTGGACCTGACCGGGAGCCTTCAACCTGTCGGTCGCTCGGGCGACGGGGTCGCCCTGGATGTCAGCCTGTTTGCGCCACGCAGGGTCTTTCTGCGCGGTCGCGGACTTGATCTGGAACTCTCCCTGGATGCCCATGTCGGGGGCAATACCACCCGACCGACCCTTAACGGCACGGCCCGGGTGGAGCGTGGCAATTACGAGTTTGCAGGCAAGCGGTTCGAGTTTGATGATCGCGGGGCGGTCTATCTGGGCTCTACGCCAAAGGACATCCGCCTCGACCTGACGGCGACGCGGGACGACCCCTCCCTGACAGCTGTGGTGCGGATCAAGGGCACGGCGGCCAAGCCGGAGATTACGCTTACATCCCAGCCCGTCCTGCCCAAGGATGAGGTTCTGTCCCAGGTGCTGTTCGGCCGCTCGGCGGCCCTGCTGACCCCGCTGGAAGCGGCGCAGCTTGCCTCGGCGCTCTCGGCTCTGGCCGGGGGCGGTGGATTTGACGTCATGGGCAATCTGCGCAGTCTGGCGCGTCTGGACCGTCTCGCGGTCGCTGGCGGCGGCGATACGGGGGTGACCGTGTCAGGGGGCAAATACCTGACCGATGACGTCTATCTGGAACTGACCGGCGGTGGCCGCGAAGGTCCCTCCGCCCAGGTCGAATGGCGGGTCGGCAAGAACCTGTCGATCATCTCGAAACTGGCGAGCCAGGGGGATGGAAAATTGGCCGTGCGCTGGCGCAAGGACTACTGAATCGGTCGCTTCAGTGACTGATCCGGGGCCGCAGCTTGTACTGGCCTTCGCGGAACGACTCAAAAATCAGCGAGGCCTGGGGGTGGCCGACCGGCTCACCGGTGTCGTCCAGGAGCAGATTCTGCTCCGAAACATAGGCCACATAAGAGCTCTCCTCGTTCTCGGCGAGGAGGTGGTAGAAGGGCTGATCCTTGCGCGGGCGAATGTGCTCGGGGATGGAAAGCCAATATTCTTCAGTGTTCTGAAAGGTTGGGTCGACGTCAAAGATGACGCCCCGGAACGAGAAGACCCGGTGCTTGACGACCTGACCGATAGCGAACTTCGCGAGTTGAGCGTCCATAACCATAACTGTGCGCCGCATCTCCTGACTGGGGGGTGAACCTAGCGATCATCGTCCCCGGCGCAAGGCCGTGCCTTCCGGCGGGCGAACTCCCCTGTTAGTATGTCGGGGAAATCAGGCGCCCTGTCGCGTCTGCACAAGGACGGAACTGTCCATGGACGAGGCGCCGCGTGCGCCCGGAGCCGCTGCCGGCGGCCGGGGAAGGGACGATGCCCCCTGTTATGGGGCCTTGGACCTTGGCACGAACAATTGCCGGCTATTGATCGCCACTCCGGCGGCCCGAGGCTTTCGGGTGATCGAAGCCTATTCCCGTATCGTGCGGCTGGGCGAGGGACTTTCAGCCTCAGGTCGCCTGTCCGAGGCGGCCATGGATCGGGCCTTGGCAGCCCTGAAGGTCAGTGCCGAAAAGATCCGCCGCCGCCGGGTCGTCAAGCTCAAGGCCATCGCCACACAGGCCTGTCGCTCCGCCGTCAATGGGCCGGAATTCGTCGCCAGGGTGGCCGAGGAAACCGGCCTCCAGCTCCAGATCATCCCGCCTCGTGAGGAAGCCCAGCTCTCCGTGGCTGGTTGCCTCAACCTGCTGGATCGCAGCGCTGACGCCGCCCTGGTGGTGGATGTCGGTGGCGGGTCCACCGAACTGTCCTGGGTGGACCTAAAGGCGGGCGGACTGGAGTCCGACGTGGGCCGGTTTTCGGCTGGTCGCCTGCCCATCAAGGCCTGGCTGTCCATACCCATCGGGGTTGTGACCCTGGCCGAGCAATTTCCAGAGGGCGAGATTGCCACGGAGGCCTGGTTCAGGGCCATGGTGGACAGGGTCAAGTCTGATCTGGCGGCCTTCCGCCGGGCCGATCCATTCCGCCCCATCTTCGATGCTGACCGCGCCCACCTCATCGGGACCTCGGGCGCGATAACCAGTCTGGCCGGGATGCATCTGAAGCTTCCGCGCTATGACCGGACCCTGGTCGACGGGATCTGGATGACCCGTGCCGACTGCGAGGCCGCGGCTGATGGCCTGCTGCGTCTCACCCCGACCGAACGTGCCATGCAGCCCTGTATCGGCCCGGATCGTTCGGATCTGGTCCTGGCCGGGGCGGCAATCCTGCAGGCTGTGCAGGAGCTCTGGCCCTGTAACCGTGTCCGCGTGGCGGATCGGGGCCTGAGGGAAGGAATTCTGATGACCCTCATGTCCCCAGCCGGAAAGGCGCGCCGCCGCCGCCGCCGGGGCCGTGGACGCGGCACCTCAACCCAGGGATCTGGTCAATGACTGAGCCGCCGCGCAAACGCATGGTCAAGCTGCCCACTGGTGGCACGGAGGAGGGACGCACCAAGCCAGCCCGCCTGAAGACCGCCAAGGACCGCACAGCCTCGTCCCAGGCCTGGCTGGAGCGTCAGATCAATGACCCCTTCGCTGCCAAAGCCAGGGCTCACGGCTATCGCAGCCGGGCCGCCTACAAGATCACCGAGATCGATGAGCGGTTTCACCTGCTGAAACCCGGCCTGAAGGTGGTGGATCTGGGCCTGGCCCCCGGCGGCTGGACCCAGGTGGCCATCGAAAAGGGTGTGACCGAGATCGTCGGTGTGGACCTGCTACCAGTGGATCCGCTCTATCCTGCCCACATCCTGGAGATGGACTTCACGGATCCGGCCTGTGGGCCAAAGCTGATCGAACTCCTGGGCGGGCCGCCTGATGTTGTGCTGTCCGACATGGCCCCCAATACGGTGGGCCATCGCCAGACCGATCACCTGCGGATCATGGGCCTGATCGAGGTCGCCGCGGAGTTTGCCAAGGGGGTCCTGAAGCCCGGGGGCGGCTTCGTTGCTAAGGCCTTCCAGGGCGGGGAAACCCACGAGATCATTGCCGATCTGAAGCGCAACTTCACCGAGGTGCGCAATGTGAAGCCCAAGGCCAGCCGGGCAGATTCCTCCGAGGTCTATATCGTGGCGCTCGGCTACAAGGGTCGTTCGGCCCCCTGATTGGCCTTTATCTTCCGCCAGACCTTGCGGCCCCCCCGCGAGAGGCCCTATACGCGCACCGCAAAATGGAGAGTCTCATGGAGATTCGAGAAGGGCTGACCTTCGACGACGTTTTGCTCGAACCGGGGGCATCCGATGTGATGCCTACCCAGGTGGATACCGCCACCCGGTTCACCCGCGAAATCAGTCTGAACATACCTCTGGTGTCCTCGGCCATGGACACCGTCACCGAAAGTCGCCTGGCTATTGCCATGGCCCAGTTCGGCGGGATGGGGATCCTGCACCGCAACATGACGGTGGAGGAGCAGGCTGATCAGGTCCGCGAGGTCAAACGCTACGAAAGCGGCATGGTCATCAATCCCCTGACCATCAATCCCGATACCCCGCTTAGCGAGGTTCGGGCCATAAAGGAACGCCGCAAGATCTCCGGCTTCCCGGTGGTGGATCCGGCCAGTGGCAAGCTGGTGGGCATCCTGACCAACCGCGACATGCGGTTCGAGGGCAGTGCCGATGTTCCGGCCAAGGCCCTGATGACCACCGAGAACCTCGTCACCGTTCGCGAGGGCTGCAGCCAGTCCGAGGCCCGGGACCTGCTGCGCAAGCACAAAATCGAACGCCTGATCGTGGTGGACGATGCCTATCGCGCCGTCGGCCTGATCACCGTCAAGGACATGGAAAAGGCCCAGGCCCACCCCCTGGCCGCCAAGGATGCCCAGGGGCGTCTGCTGGTTGGGGCGGCCTCCACCGTCGGCGACAGTGGCTATGAACGCTCCATGGCCCTTGTGGAGGCCGGTGTGGACGTCGTCGTCATCGACACCGCCCACGGCCACAATGCCGATGTCGGCCGCGCAGTCGGACGTCTGAAGCGCGAGACCAACCGGGTCCAGATCGTGGCCGGCAATGTCGCCACCTATGACGGTGCCCGCGCTCTGATCGACGCCGGTGCCGATGCGGTAAAGGTCGGGATCGGTCCCGGCTCCATCTGCACCACACGGATCGTTGCCGGGGTTGGCGTGCCTCAGCTCACCGCCATTGCCGATGCCGTGCGCGCTGCGTCAGGAACCGATGTCCCGGTCATCGCCGATGGCGGGATCAAGTATTCCGGCGATCTGGCCAAGGCCCTGGCCATGGGGGCTCACGTCGCCATGATGGGCTCGGTCTTTGCCGGCACGGACGAGGCACCGGGTGAGGTGTTCCTCTACCAGGGCCGCTCCTACAAGGCCTATCGCGGCATGGGCTCGCTCGGGGCCATGTCCTCGGGCACGGGTTCTGCGGACCGCTATTTCCAGAAGGACGTCTCGGCCTTGAAACTGGTGCCGGAAGGCATCGAGGGGCAGGTGGCCTATAAGGGCCCCATC
>CAIYZB010000039.1 GCA_903930545.1 uncultured Alphaproteobacteria bacterium | reverse complement strand
GCCCTGCTTGGCCGAGCCCAGGAAGTTGGTCTTGGATTCCAGGGTCGTGGTCCGGGTGCCCGGGGGCAGGTTCAGGAACCCGCCGATGGCCCCAAGGGCATCGGCAAAGGCCATGAAGGCCCCGCCGTGCAGGATCTGTCCGGCGGTGCAGAGATCAGGCCGCACCACCAGCTGTCCCACCACCCGTTCAGGGCTGCGTTCGAGGATCTCCACCCCCATGAGATTGGCAAAGGGCATGCCGGTTTCCTGGGCCATGGGGCGCTCCGTTCCTCAAAGGGGTTTGCCGTTCAGATTGCGCCCGTCCGCGTCTGGGCGTAAGGGGACCGTCCGTTTTTTACATTGAAGGAGACCGCCATGGGCTACCGGGTGGCCGTGGTCGGCGCCACAGGCAATGTGGGCCGCGAAATGCTGAACATCCTCGAGGAAGTGAACTTCCCCGTGGACAAGATTCACGCCATCGCGAGCCGCAAATCCATTGGCATCGAGGTCTCGTTCGGCAATCAGATCGTCAAGTGCGAGGACATCGAGCAATTCGATTTCTCCCGCGTGGACGTGGTTCTGATGAGCGTCTCTGGCGCCTTTTCGAAAATCTGGTCGCCCAAGATCGGGGCTGCCGGTCCCATCGTGATCGACAATTCCTCGGCCTTCCGGATGGATCCGGACGTGCCCCTCATCGTGCCGGAAGTGAACCCGGACGATGTGTCCTATGCCGGTCGCAAGAACATCATCGCCAATCCCAACTGCTCCACCGCCCAGCTGGTTGTGGCCCTGAAGCCCCTGCATGACGCCTATGGCATCAAGCGGGTGGTGGTCTCGACCTATCAGTCGGTGTCCGGCGCGGGCAAGGAAGGCATGGACGAGCTCTGGGACCAGACCAAGAGCGTCTTCGTCCTGGGGGTCGATACCCCCAAGAAGTTCCCGAAGCAGATCGCCTTCAACGTCATCCCCTTCATCGGGTCGTTCAACGACGACGGCTATACCGACGAAGAGGCCAAGATGTGGAACGAGGTCCACAAGATGATCGATCCCTCGATCAAGCTGACGGTGACCTGCGTCCGCGTGCCCGTCATGGTGGGTCACTCCGAGGCGGTGAATGTGGAATTCCACAATCCCGTGGACGAGGATGAAGCCCGCGACCTGCTGCGGGAAAGCCCCGGCCTGATCGTCATCGATCAGCGCAATGACAAGGGCTACATCACGCCGAAGGAGGCTCAGGGCGAGTTCCCGGTCTTTGTCAGCCGCATCCGCAAGGATTCCACGGTGGAGAACGGCCTGAACCTCTGGGTCGTGGCCGACAATCTGCGCAAGGGGGCTGCCCTCAATGCCGTGCAGATTGCCGAACTCCTGCATGAGCGTGGCCTGATCAAGACGGCCGCCCTGACGTGAGTACCCCGTCGTCCGCGCCCGGCGGCGAAGGCCGCCTGGCGCTGGCGGCCGGAGCCCTCTGTTACGGCATCTGGGGCTTTGTGCCCCTGGTCTTCCAGCAGATCGGCCAGCTGGGGGTAGGGGCCTGGGAAATCCTGGCGCACCGGACCCTCTGGGCTGTGCCGACGGCCCTTCTCTTTGTGCATCTGGCAGGCCAATGGGGCCAGCTCCTCGGCGTCCTGACCAAGCCCCGGGTCCTGGCGGCCCTGGCCCTGTCAGCAGTCCTGATCGGGACCAACTGGGTCATCTTCATCGAGGCGGTCAATGCCCACCAGGTCATGGAGACCAGCCTGGGCTATTACATTACCCCCCTGTTGAACATGGCCGCCGGGGCCCTGCTTTTTCATGAGCGGATCGACCGGATCGGCGCGATCGCCATGGGTCTGGCCGTGATCGGCGTGGCCCTGCAGACCGCGGCCCTCGGTCACCTGCCGATCATTTCCCTGACCCTCGGCCTCACCTTCGGGGCCTATGGGGTGGTGCGAAAGATGGTGGCCGCCGAGGCCCAGACCGGGCTTCTGGTGGAGTGCCTGTTCCTCGCCGTCCCGGGTCTGGCCCTCGACCTGTGGCTGGCCCATCAGGGAACGGGTCATTTCGGCCATGACCTGCCCACCACAGCCTGGCTGCTGGCCTCCGGGCCAATCACGGCTGTGCCCCTGGTCCTGTTCGCCTGGGCGGCCCGGCGCATTCCCCTGTCGGTCATGGGCTTTCTGCAGTTCACCGGACCAACCATCAGTTTCGGGATCGGTCTGGCCGAGGGCGAGGCCTTTACCCCCCTTCGCGCCCTGTCCTTTGCCGTGATCTGGGCGGGGGCTGCGGTCTTTACCTACGGGGCCTGGCGGCGGACCCGGGATCAGAGGCTGGCATAGGCCGCATCGATCAGGCGGCGGCTGCGGGCATCGCCGATGAGCTCGGCGGACTGGCGGTTCATGACATAGGCACCCCCCAGGCGGCGGTCGGGGTCCACGAACAGGCAGGACCCGCCCCAGCCGGAATGGCCAAAGGTGTTTGCCCCTGGGCCCCAGACCCCGACAGTCTCGTTGCGCATGAAACCGGCCCCCCAGCTCATCTCGAAGGGCAGGACCAGGTCCTGGCCCCGGATCCGCTCCCGCGACGCCTCGGCAATCAGGGCCGGGGACAGGAGGCTTTCCCCATCCAGCCAGCCGTCATTGGCAAGGGCCCCCGCCAGTCGGGCCAGGGCCAGGGCCGTGGCATGGCCATTGGCCGACGGGATCTCGGCCTTGCGCCAGTCAGACTGACCGCGACCGCCCGGCTGGGACCAGGGCTTGAGGAAGGCCGCCTCGGTGGCGGCATTGATCGTCCCGAACCGGGGCAGAGCGTTGGGGCGCTGCATCTCGGCCAGACGGTGGAGCTGATCGTCCGGCAGGCCGATCCACAGGTCCAGCTCCAGGGGCTCGGCGATGTCCTGGCGCAGGGCCCTGCCCATGGTGCGGCCATCGGTGAGGCGGAAGATCTCGCCGGCCAGATAGCCGTAGGTGACGGGGTGATAGCCGCTGGCACTGCCGGGCGGCCAGATCGGGGTCATGGCGGCCAGCTTGGCACAGGTGGCCTGCCAGTCGAACCAGATGGCGGGATCGGTCTCGTCCGGAAAGCCGCTCAGGCCTGCCTGATGGGACAGGGCCATTTCCACGGTGATCTGGTCCTTGCCGGCGGCGGCAAAGGCGGGCCAGACCGAGGCCATGGTCTGGGCATAGTCCAGCCGTCCGCGGTCCACCAGCCGGGCCACCAGCAAGGCGGCCAGGGCCTTGGTAGAGGAAAAGATCGGGGTCAGGGTCTGGTCATCAAAGGCCCGGGTCCGCTTCCGATCGGCAAAGCCGCCCCAGATGTCCACCACCACCTGACCGGCGTCCACCAGGGTGAAGCGGGCACCGAGTT
>CAIYZB010000038.1 GCA_903930545.1 uncultured Alphaproteobacteria bacterium | reverse complement strand
TCCCCGCGCCGCCCGTCCCCGCCCCCCCGGTGCCCGCGCCGCCCGCGCCCGTCGCGGAGCCGCCGCCGCCCGTGGCCGCGCCCCCGGGGGTGCTGTCGCTGCCGCAGCCGACGAGGCCTGCGAAGAGGGTCATGAGGGCGATCGAGACGGCGGGTCGAAGCATGAGCGGAGCTCCTGTCGGGGGCGTGGGCGTGCGAGGTGGACCGGCCGGCATGAACGCGCGACGCCGCGCCCGGACCGCGCGCCGAGTGCACCCGCCCGCGACGGCGGTCAACGGGGACCAGGGAGCGCCCTCGCGGTCGGGCCGGCGCGCGCGGCCGGCCCGTCAGACCGGCGGCCCGTCCCCGACCGCGGGCGGCGCGACCGGGGGGGCGGCGAGGAACTCGGCGATGGTGGGGAACACCTCGTCGACGACGTGCGTGCCAATGGCCATGTCGCCGTGGCCGTAGTCGTGCCGGTGGCCGTGCGCGCGCCCGACGACGACGAAGCGCTTCGGGGTCGCCGGGCGGTCGGCGGCCCAGTCCACCACGCCCAGGTCGGTCCCGACCTTGGTGCGCGCCGCCCCGGCGAACTTGTAGAAGACCTTCGGGTCGCCCGCGACGAAGAAGGCCGCGTCGCCCTTGCCGAGCCCCAGCTGGCCCATGACCTCGTCGGTCTTTTCAGGGCCGAGGTTCTTGGCGATCGGGCCGCCCCAGGCACCTTGGTCCTCGCTCCAGAAGATATAGCCAAGACCCGGCTGTCCCTCGCCCTGCGCCCAGCTGTTCATGCGGTCGCAGAAGGCGCGGCTACCGCCCTTGGGGGCCGGAACGCCCCACACGGCGTTCTTGGCGTCTTCCAGGATCCGGGCGAACAGACCAAAGCCGCCGCCGCGGAAGTGCTCGGAGACGTCCTGCATGATGATCGGGTTGCGCAGGTCCGGCTTGTCCGAGCCATACTTGGCGATCGCCTCCCGATAGGGGATGCGCGGGAACGGATAGGGGGTCACCGGCTTGCCGTCGGAGAATTCCTCGAACACGCCATGCATCACCGGCTCGATGGCCGCGAAGATGTCCTCTTGCGTCACAAAGCTCATCTCGACGTCGAGCTGGTAGAATTCCAGGCTGCGGTCGGCGCGCAGATCCTCGTCGCGGAAGCAGGGGGCGATCTGGAAATAGCGGTCGAAGCCAGAGACCATCAGCAGCTGCTTGAACTGCTGCGGTGCCTGGGGCAGCGCATAGAACTTGGACGGATGCAGGCGCGAGGGCACCAGGAAGTCGCGCGCGCCCTCCGGTGACGAGGCCGTCAGGATCGGCGTCTGATACTCCAGGAAGCCCTGGCCGATCATGCGGTTGCGGATCGAGTGGATGACCTTGGATCGCAGCACGATGTTCTTGTGCAGGGTCTCGCGACGCAGGTCGAGATAGCGGTGCTTCAGCCGGATCTCTTCCGGATAGTCGGGCTCGCCGAACACCGGCAAGGGCAGCTCGGCGGCTTCTGACAGGACGTCGACCGAGGTCACGCGGATCTCGACCTCGCCAGTGGGCAGGTTTGGATTGATGGTCTCGGGCGTGCGGGCCACGACCTCGCCGTCGACGCGGATCACGCTCTCGGCGCGCAGGCGCTCGACCAGATTGAAGCCGGGGGTTTCCGGGGCCAGGACCAGCTGGGTCAGGCCGTAATGGTCGCGCAGGTCGATGAAGACCAGCCCGCCATGGTCGCGCTTGCGGTGGATCCAGCCGGAGAGGCGGACCTTGGTTCCGGTATCGGCCGCGCGAAGCGCGCCGCAGGTGTGTGAGCGGTAGGCGTGCATAATCTTCAACGGAATCCGTGGCTGAGCGCCGATTTTCAAGGTGCGGAAGGGCGCATGCAGGCCCTCAAAAGTCAACCCGCAGGGGGCAGGAGAGCGGCAATCTCGCGGGTGATATTCATCCTGGCCACCGTCTCGAACCGCTCCCGGAAGTCCGGGTCAGGAAAGATAGCCGATCGATCGAGAAAACCAGCCAGGACCCGCAGGCGCCCCTGGGTCCAGGCCTCGTCCGGCACGTGGCCATATTCGGCCCGCACATCGGCGACATAGGCGTCATAGCTGCCCGGCTCGGTGCCCAGAATGGACAGGTCGATGGAGACCAGGATCTCCCCGAGCCGGTCCTCCGCCTCGACCTCGTGACCTGCCGTCAGGCGGATCAGCCGGGCGACCTCGTCGCGTTCATGCAAGGTCGCGTCCAGGTCCCGCAGCTCTCGCTTGGCAAGCTCGGCGCTGCGGGCCTCGTTGTCGCTAGCCCGGGGATCATAGATGGCGTCGTGCCACCAGATCGCCCAGGTCAGGACACGGATCTCGGACTCCATCAGTTCCGGAACCTGATCCAGCAGGGCGAGGCACTGCTGGATATGCCGGCGGTCATGATATCGCCGGTGAGGTTCCGAATAGGCGGCTTCCAGGGACGCAATCACGCGTCGGCCGCGACCTTCATGGAGACGATCTTGCCGGGTGCACGGGGCGGCTCGCCCTTGGGCAGGCCATCGACATGATCCATGCCCTCGATCACTTCACCCCAGACCGTATACTGGCCGTCGAGGAAGCGGGCGTCGTCGAAGCAGATGAAAAACTGGCTGTTGGCGGAATCCGGCACGGCCGTGCGGGCCATGGAGCAGACGCCACGGACGTGGGGCTCCTTGCTGAATTCAGCCTTCAGGTTGGGCTTCTTGGACCCGGAGGTTCCAGTCCCGGTGGGGTCGCCGCCCTGGGCCATGAAACCCGGGATGACACGGTGGAAGACCACGCCATCATAGAAGCCCTCGCGGGCCAGCTCCTTGATGCGGGTGACGTGGCCGGGGGCCAGGTCAGGGCGAAGCTTGATTGTGACCGCGCCGGCTTCCAGCGTCATGATCAGGGTGTTTTCCGGGTCCATCACTTCACCTCCGAGGGAATTCGAATTGCACAGGCCGTGAAATCGGCCCCCATCTCGCCGCGTACAGCCGCGACTTCTGCCTTGAACCACGGGCTGGCCGGGTCAATGACCCGAACCCGCGGGCGTTCAGCGGCAGGGATATCGGCCAGGATGCGGACCTTGTCCATCCTGTCACGGGGTTCAGCCACAGGTTCGCCCACCTTGATGGTGCGGATCGCCTCGATCCCGAAGATGGCGCGCCCAAAGGCCGTGTAGCGCTTTTCCAGGGAGGGATAGGCCTGCCGCATCAGGAAGAACTGGCTATTGGCGGAATCCGGATTGTCTGCCCGGGCCATGCCCGCAACCCCGGGGCAGAAGAGCCCCCAGCCGGAGATCTTGTTGTCCGCCGTCATGGGCATGAGCATGGAGCTCTGGGTCATGATCGGCATGGCCCCGAGAAAGCCCACCTCGGAAACAGTCTGGTCCGCCACGAGCTGGAACGGCGTCGTGGACGAGCGACGGAAGGTGAATTCTGCGGCGATGTCAGGCTTGTCCGAGCCCCCCTCCCCGGTTTCCTGAGGATCGCCTGTCTGGGCCATGAAATAGTCGATTACCCGAAAGAAGGTGCGTCCGTCATAGAGGCCGCTGCGGACCAGTTCCTTCACGCGGGTGACGTGGTTGGGGGCGATCTCGGGATAGAGTTCGACGACGATCCGGCCCTTGGTGGAATCAATGATCAGGGTGTTTTCCGGATCCGGGCTGCGCCAGTCCGTGGCGGCGGGTGCACCGGGGTGAGCCGGCCCTGCGGCAACAGTGGGGGCCACCTTGGCCGGCTTCTTCTGGGCCAGGGCCAGGCCCGGAATGACGAGGGCGCAGAGCCCGGCCGCCAACACGATCTTGCGCATGCTCATCTCACTCATAATAGGCTGAGGCCTCCACAACCTGTCCCTCCGGACCGAAGCGAAGGGTCTCGACCACTTCTGCACCGGTTCTTGAACTGTGGTAACGGATTGCGACGCTTTCGGGACCTCGATAGACGGCCAGGAGCGTAAATTTAAGGTCAGGCACCCGCTCCAGGGCCCGCTGCCAATAGTCCGCGAGGGCGGCCTTGCCGACCACCCGGCCAGTGGGATCGCCAGTAAATCGGGTCGAGGCCGGGCTGACGAAGACCACCTCGTCCGAATAGTGGCTCAGGATCAGGGGCAGGTCATGGGCGTTCCAGGCGGCAATCCAGTCGACCGCCAGATCGTCCGCTGAAATCACCGACCAACCTTGGCCATCAGGGCTTCACGGACCTGAGGGCTGACGAATTTGGAGACCTCGCCACCCAGCATGGCGATCTCCTTGACCAGCTTGGAGGCAATGGCCTGGTGCCGCGGATCTGCCATCAGGAAGACGGTCTCGATCTCGCGGTCCAGTTGCTGGTTCATGGCGGTGAGCTGAAACTCGAACTCGAAGTCCGACACAGCCCGCAGGCCACGGATGATCACCCCGGCCCCGACCTGACGGGCGAACTGCATTGTCAGCCCCTCATAGGGCTGGACCACGATCTCTGTGGTGGTGTTGAGGGCCGCGGCCTCGGCCTCGACAATGGCCACCCGCTCGTCGAGCGAGAACATGGGGCCTTTGCCAGCATTGATGGCTACGCCCAGGACCAACTTGTCGACCAGCTTGACGGCCCGACCGATGATATCGGTGTGGCCGTTGTGGATCGGATCGAACGTGCCCGGATAGAGCCCGATGCGCCTGGACATTCAGCTCTCCCAACTGGTCCCTGACTTCGCCTTTCGCCGTGAACCGACGTTATGGCAAGGCAAATATTCGTTAGATGCTCGAGGAAGGGATCAGGCCTCTGCCTGATCCACACCCGGATCATCCGCCTCGTCGTCCCCGCCCTGGTCGGCGAGGCGCTCCACAGAGACCACATGCTCGTCCTGGGCCGTGCGGAAAATGGTCACCCCGGAGGTGTTTCGTCCGACAATCCGCACCTGGTTCACAGGGGTGCGGATCAACTGGCCCTGATCGGTCACCAGCAGAATCTGGTCGAAATCATCCACCGGGAAGGAGGCTGCCAGACGGCCGCCCTTCTTGGTCAGATCCTGGGCCAGAAGCCCCTGCCCGCCTCGTCCGGTGCGACGGAACTCATAGGCCGAGGAGCGCTTGCCGAAGCCTTCGGTGGAAACCGTGAGGATGAACTCCTCGGCCGCGCCAAGGGCCGCAATCCGGTCTGGCGTGAGGGCGGCATCTTCGGTGCCCTCCTCCTCGTCCTCGACCACGACCTCTTCGATATCCTCGCCCTCGTCGCTGGCCGCGCGACGCATGGCGTTGGAATGTTTCACATAGGCGGCCCGCTCCGCCGGTGAGGCATCGACCGAGCGCAGGATGGCCATGGAGATCACCTGGTCGGAATCCCCCAGGCGAACCCCTCGAACCCCGGTGGAATCCCGTCCGGCAAAGACCCGGACCTCCTCGGTGGCAAAGCGGATGCAGCGGCCGAGGGCGGTGGTCAGCAGGATATCGTTAGCCCCGGCCTGACACAGGCCGACGCCGATGATCTGGTCGCCCTCGTCCAGCTTCATGGCAATCTTGCCATTGCGCTTGATGCCCTGGAAATCCGACAGCTTGTTGCGGCGAACATTGCCTGAGCGGGTCGCGAACATGATGTCCGACTGATCCCAGACGGCCTCGTCCTCCGGCAGGGGCAGGATCGAGGTGATGCTCTCCCCCGGTTCGATGGGCAGGAGATTGACGAAGGCCTTGCCCCGCGAGGTGGGGGTGCCCACCGGCAGCCGCCAGACCTTGAGCTGGAACACCTTGCCGCCAGACGAGAAGAACAGCATCGGCGTATGGGTATTGGCCGAGAAGACCCTGGTGACGGCATCCTCGTCCTTGGTCGACATGCCGTTTCGGCCACGGCCGCCGCGATGCTGAGTACGATAGATGCTGAGCGGGGTCCGCTTCACATAGCCGCCGTGGGTCACGGTGATGACCATGTCCT
>CAIYZB010000037.1 GCA_903930545.1 uncultured Alphaproteobacteria bacterium | reverse complement strand
TCGGACACATGGACCTTGAGAACCTCCGGGTCGGCGCTGTGGCCGGGCCTCAGGACCACCAGCAGCAGGGGCCGCTCGTCCCATTTGGGATGGGGAACACCGATGGCGGCAGCCATGGCCACCGAGGGGTGGGAACAGACAGCGTCCTCCAGATCGAGGGTGGAGATCCACTCCCCGCCGGACTTGATCACATCCTTGGCCCGGTCGGTCAGGCGCAGATAGCCCTCAGGGTCGAGGGTGGCGATGTCACCGGTGTCGAACCAGCCGTCCTCCAGAAACACCTGGGCACCGTCATTGCGGTAATAGGAGGAGGATACCCAGGGCCCGCGTACCTGCAGCGCTCCGGAGCTCTTGCCATCCCGGGGCTGGACCTGGCCGTCATCCCCCATGATCCGCATCTCGACGCCCCAGCCACCACGGCCCTGCTTCTGCTTGCGCGCCAGGGCACCTTCCGGGCTTTCGCCATCGTGGCGGGACAGGGGAGTATTGATCACCCCCATGGGGCTGGTCTCGGTCATGCCCCAGATCTGGCGGACATCGGCCCCCAGCATCTCCTGAACCCGGGAGATCAGCGAGGCCGTCGGAGCCGAGCCGCCCACCGCGATATTGCGCACGCTGGTGAGCTTCTGGTTGGTCTGGTCCAGGTGATCCAGCACCCCCACCCAGATGGTAGGCACCCCCAGCAGGAAGGTGGGGTTTTCCATCACCGCCATTTCACAGATGGCCGGACCATCCAGCAACCGCCCGGGCAGGATCAGCTTTGCGCCCACCAGGGGGGCCGCATAGGGGGTGCACCAGGCATTGGCATGGTACATCTGGGCACAGGGCAGGACCGCATCCCGGGCTCCGAGGTCGAAACAGTCCGGGGCCACCAGGGCCAGGGCATGCAGGACCGTGGAGCGGTGGGAATAGAGCACGCCCTTGGGATTGCCTGTGGTGCCGGAGGTATAGCAGAGGGCCGAGGCCTGACGCTCGTCCAGCTCGGGCCAGGTGAAGTCCGGGGAATTGGAGGCAATCAGTGTTTCATAGACCAGGGTCCCGGCAGGGGCCTCGGCCGGGACATGGGCCTCGTCTGTCATGGCGATGACCTGACGCAGGCTTGGGACCTCTGCGCTCAGCTTTGCAGCCAGGTCGCCGAAGGTGATGTCGAAGAACAGCAGGCTGTCCTCGGCATGGTTGGCTACCCAGGCCACCTGATCGGGGTGCAGGCGCGGATTGATGGTGTGCAGGATCGCCCCGATCCCGGAGACCGCATAATAGAGCTCGAAGTGGCGATGGGTGCTCCAGGCCAGGGTAGCGACCCGATCCCCCGGCTTTACCCCCAGAGCGATCAGGGCATTGGCCATGCGCTTGGACCGCTCCAGGGCCTGCGCATAATCGTAGCGGAAGATGGGCCCCTCCACCGTGCGCACCACGATCTCGCGGTCGCCGTGATACTGGGCGGCATATTCCAGGATCGAGGGCAGATTCAGTGCCCGGTCCATCATCAAGCCCAGCATGGCAGAGCCTCCCTCATCTGTTGTTGAGGCAGGTTTAGGACGCAGTCCACCAATGCGCCAGAGGGCTTCAGGTGCCCTTTCGGGTGACCGTCATCATATAGTTGATGTCGCAGTCGGAAGAGCGCGACCAACGGCTGTTCAGGGGATCAAACGAGACCCCGAAGGGGCCCTGCATGTCGAGGGGCTGGTCAGCGAGGAAGCCGCGCAGCTCCTGGGGTTTGAGGAACTTGGACCAGTCATGGGTTCCGGCCGGAAGCCAGCGCAGGACATATTCCGCTCCGAACTTGGCCAGGGCAAAGGCCTTGAGCGTGCGATTCAGGGTGGCGACGATCATGATGCCGCCAGGCGCCAGCAGACGACCGCAGGTGCGCAGATACTCCCCAGGATCGGCGACGTGTTCGATCACCTCCATATTGAGGATCACGTCAAAGGGGACTTCGCCGGCCGCCTCAAGAGCCTCGGCCGTCGAGGCCCGGAAGTCGATCTCAAGGCCTTGGGCCGCCGCGTGGGTCGAGGCTGTGCCGATATTGCGCTCGGACGCATCCACCGCTGTGACGGCAAATCCCAGACGGCACATGGGTTCGGAGAGCAGGCCGCCGCCACAGCCGATGTCCAAAAGGCGCAGACCTTCGAAGGGCTGCTTCAGTCCGGGATCACGGCCAAATCGCGCCAGGGCCTGTTCCCGGATGAAGGACAGGCGCACGGGATTGAACTTGTGAAGGGGGGCGAACTTGCCCTTCGGGTCCCACCATTCGGCGGCGATCCGCGAGAAGCGTTCAACCTCGGCGGGGTCGATACTGGAAGCTACGGTCATGGCCGCCTTGTAGCGCCCAAATCGGCAGATGCGAAGCTGGCCGTTGCGACCTCGCCCCAGCCTAGCTAGAACGCCCCACCTGTTTCAGCGCACGAGGAGCTCGCGCCAAACGCCATGTCCCGGCTGGTGATGAAATTCGGCGGCACGTCAGTAGCCGACCTTGAACGCATCCGGCGCGTTGGTCGCCTGGTCGCGGCCGAGGTGGCGGCCGGCCATCGCGTCGCTGTGGTGGTGTCGGCCATGTCCGGCAAGACCAATGAACTCGTGGCCTGGACCGACGGGGCTGGCCCCGCTGCGCCGGGCCTCACCCCTTCGGATGACGAATACGACACCGTCGTCGCGTCCGGGGAACAGGTCACGGCCGGTCTGCTGGCCATGACCCTGCGCAATATGGGGCTACCCGCGCGCTCCTGGCTTGGCTGGCAGATCCCGATCATTGCCGATGATGCCCACGGCAAGGCGCGAATTGACGATGTTCCGCCGGAAAAACTGGCCGCAGCCCTCGATGCCGGTGAGGTTGCTGTCATTGCCGGCTTCCAGGGCGTGACCCGGGACGGCCGAATCGCGACCCTTGGCCGGGGTGGGTCTGACACCAGCGCCGTAGCCATTGCGGCGGCGGTCAAGGCCATCCGCTGCGATATCTATACCGATGTGGACGGGGTCTATACGACCGACCCGCGCATCGAGTCCAAGGCCCGGAAGATCAACAAGATCTCCTATGAGGAGATGCTGGAAATGGCCTCCCTGGGGGCCAAGGTCCTGCAGACCCGTTCCGTGGAACTCGCCATGGCCCAGAATGTGCCGGTGCGGGTCCTGTCCAGTTTTGTCGAGCCGGGCGAAGCGCCGGGCCAGGGCACCATCGTGTGCGACGAGGAAGAAATCATGGAAAAGCGGATCGTGAGCGGCGTCGCCTACAGCCGCGACGAGGCGAAGATCAGCCTGTTCGGCCTGCCCGATCACCCTGGGGTCTCGTCGGAGATCTTCGGGGCCCTGGCCGAGGCCAATGTCAATGTGGACATGATCGCCCAGAGCCACGCAAACAATGCCGGCACTGCCAATATGGAATTCACCGTCGGCAAGCGGGATGCGGCCCAGGCGGTGGAGATCATGCGCGCCAACCAGGCCACCATCGGGTTCGAGGACCTGGCGGTGGATGAAGACGTGGCCAAGGTCTCGGTCATCGGTGTCGGCATGCGCAGCCACACCGGCGTTGCCGCCGCCATGTTCAAGGCCCTGAAGGAAAAGGGCGTGAACATCCAGGTGATCACCACCAGCGAGATCAAGATCAGCGTCCTGATCGAGGCGGCCTATACCGAACTGGCCGTGCGCGCCCTGCACTCGGCCTACGGCCTGGATCAGATCTGATCCGTCCGGCTCTGACCCAGTCGCCAGGTCGGCCAAAGGGCCAGCAGGGCAACCGGGGTCAGGGCGGCAAAGACCCAGAACCCTGCGGCGCTGGCGCTCTGCGGGGTCAGGGCATCGCCCACACCCACCAGATTGGCCACGGCGGCGGCACCTGTCGCCCCTATGGCTGAGCCCGTCATCCGGACCGTGGTGACACCGGCCGAGCCAAGGGCACGTTCGTGGGTCGGCAAGGCGCTCAGCAGGGCCTGGCCCATAAAGGCCCAGGAAAACCCGAACCCAGCGCCAAGCAGTGTCCCGCTGAGCAGGACCAGGCCGAGGTGGGGGTGGGGAAAGACCCAGGCACTCAGGACCAGTGACGCTACCACCAGGCCCCCGCCCAGCCGCATCAGACGGCCTGGCCACAGCCCGGTCAGCCCCGAGACCAGCAGGCCGGCCGTGGTCCAGGCCAGGGCTTCCACAGCCACCACATAGCCAGCCATCAAGGCCGAATAGCCCTTCAGGGTCTGGAGAATGGCGGGGGCATAGACTCCATAAGCCATGGAGGATGCCGTCATCAGGAACATGGCCAGGTAGACCGCGCCGGGCACGGAGGTGGGCTGGCTCGCCGCCCGGGGCAGGAGCTGGACCTTGGCCTTGCCATCACGCCAAACCATGATGATCAGGGCCGCAAGCCCTGTCAGGGTCAGACCGATCATGCCCCCGACAGACCCGGTGCGATCCGCGACCCCGATCAGGGTCACGGCAAGACCCACCACGGCGAGCTGCCACCAGGCGATCTTCGTCCCGGAATCCCCCTTCTCTGCCACCGGCAAAAGCCGAAGCGAGGTCAGGGCCACCAGTCCGGCCTGAATCGCGAAGCACCAGAAGACCCCGCGCCAGCCCTCTGGACCGGTGTCGGCAAACAATCCGCCCAGCAGGGGGCCGACCAGGGTGGCAATGCCCCAGACCCCCGTCGTGGCCGCATAGACCTTGGGCAGAAGGCGGTCGGGAAACATCAGGCCGATGGCCACAGCGCAGAAACCGGCCACCCAACCCCCGCCAATCCCCTGCAGGCCTCGCCCGATGAGGAAGCTCAACATGTCCGGGGCCAGGGCGGAGACGACACAGCCCGCGGCATAGACCACCGCGGCCCAGGCCGTGGCTCGGCGGAGGCCGAACCTCTGGGCCAGGAGGCCGGAACTGGCTCCGGCCAGGACTGAACCCAACAGATAGCCGGCCGTGGCCCAGCCAAACCACTCAAACCCGCCAAGACCGCGGCCGACACTGGGCATGATGGTGGAGGTCACCATGCTGTCGGCGGCCTGCAGCCAGACCCCCAGACAGATCAGGACAAAGCGCGGTCCGCGGCCCTCCGCCAGAACATCGCCCCAGCTGCCGGGCTTGGGACTAGGGCTCACGCGGTTCGCTCACCTTGGCCGGAGCTGCACCGGGCAGCTTGAAGTCCGCATGCCAGTGGGTCGCCGTGCCGGCCACCACATACCAGGTGATGAGCAGGGCGCAGATCAGGGCCCCGGGCAGGTTGCTGTTGGTCCGGCGATAGGTGAAGGCCGCTATCACCCCCACCACCATGCCCAGGGGCACGAACTGGATGGCGATGATGGTGTTCAGGGGTTCCGACGGGATCGCCAGCAGGCCCGTGGCAAACAGGCTCGCATACTGCACCCCCAGCAGGACAATGAAGCCCAGGGACATGGCCAGGGCCGCCGTCAGATATTGGCTGAAAGCCCCCTCGCCCCGGACTGCCAGTCGACTGTGCAGGGACCTCAGCGACACCAGGTAGAAGGCCAGGAAGGGCAGGATATAGGCGGCGACATAGCCTGCATGGGTGGCGTCCAGAGGTTTCAGCCCAAGGACCCAGAACCGATAATCGACCTTGAACAGGGCATCGACGGCGACCAGGGACAGATACCCCGCTGCCAGGGTCGCGACAGCGATCAGGACCCCGGGGACGACCTTCTTGTCGAAACGCGCCTTGGGACCCGTCAGAACCAGCCCCAGGACCAGGGTCACCGCTACGTTCAGCAGGGCCCAGACCACCAGATTGTTGGTGATGTACTGGGGAAACAGCTTCATCGGGAAGAACAGGGCCCCGGCCTTCATGAAGGGAATGAAGGTCAGGGCGGGGATGGCCGTGGTCAGGCCGAAGGCCAGCCACCACTTTCGGTCCCGCCGCTCAACCACGGGCTCTGCCAGGGTCGCCAAGGCCCGGAAGGGGGCGAGGCCCAGCAGGACGTCGAAGGTCCCCAGCATCAGGACCACCATGCCCAGGAAGCCCAGCAGGGTGCCGACCTCTTTCCAGAACCAGATCTGGTCTTCCGGCGGCAGGGGGGTGGTCTCACCCTCCAGGGTCTTCTGGAACCAGTCCACAGCGGGGGTGACCCCGGCGGCCGAGAAGTGCTCAGCCGGATGGGTGACGGGGGGCTGGACCAGCATGCGGGCCGTGCCCGCCGCCATGTCCCCATAGATGCGGTCGGCCACCACCTTGTCGGAGGTGCCGAACAGGGCCTTCAGCTTCGGGGTCGAGACGATGTCGACACCCTTGGGCGTCTGCCACATGACATTGGCGAACTCGTCATACTGGCCAAACACCACCGCGAGGTTCTTGGGGAAGGTCGGGGTGCCGACCCCGGGAGCTCCGAACAGACCGGGGGTCGAGCCTTCCAGAACCATGGACTTGTAGTCATCGGGGGCCAGGAAGGCCGCCGTGAGAATGGGCGCGCCGCCAAGGCTGTGGCCTTCCATCCCGATATTGGCCTTGTCCACCATGGGCAGGCTGCGCAGATATTTCAGGGCTGCGGGGCCGCCGAAGCCCTGCTGACCCACGGCAGACCCGGAATTGCCGTGGCCGGTCATGTCCATGGCCAGGACCACAAAGCCGCGGCGCGCCAGCTCGATGGCAAAGGCCGACTGCATCTCGCGGGTATTGATATAGCCGTGGCTGACCAGAACGGCGGGCGCTGGCCTGCGGGCGGTGGCCTGGGGCGGCACATAGAGCAGACCGCTCATGCTCACGCCCTTGTCACCGGGGAAACGCACATCGGTAATGGTGGTGCCACCCGAGGTCTGGATCCTGTGGGCGAGATAGGAGCCCCCGGCGATCAGCAGGGCTCCGACAATGACCAGCCACCATTTGCGCATTGTGCCCTCCCCGAGCTCTTGGCGCGGAGCCTATGGGCTCAGCATGCCCCCGGCAAGGCGGCGCGGCCCCCTCAGTCGGCATTCGCCGACAGCT
>CAIYZB010000036.1 GCA_903930545.1 uncultured Alphaproteobacteria bacterium | reverse complement strand
GGGACGCCATCGACCCCAAGGACCGCTAGGGTTACTCGACCCGACGCGCACGGACGCTTCTTTGACCCCCGACGCTCATCAGATAGCTGCCCATGGCCGCGCTCTTGATCTCCACGGTCATACCGGACCGGGGCGCGCGATTGATGGGCTCGGCATCGGTCTGGGCCCAGCTGGCACCATCGGACAGCTTGATCAGCCATTTGCCATTGGGCTGCTGCTGGGCGCTGGCGACGGTGCCCGCGACGCTCTCGATTTTCTCGACGGTCTCGCCCTTTTCGAACAGGGCCATGGAGGGCAGGGCGAAGCCAAAGGCCTGGCGGCGCACGGTCTTGGCCTGTTCGCGGTCGACGACAACGATATCGCCCTTGCGCTCGGCCACATCCATGGCCGAGGCCGCGGCATCATAACAGGCCAGACGATCGGCATTGTCGGTCCTGGACCGGCAGTCCAGAAGTCCCTGCAGAACAGCGGCCCGGCTGGGCGGCTTGGTCTGGGCGGCCGCGCTACCCGCCAGGGCCAGGACGACCAGGGCGGCAAGGGCAGGGCGGCTATGCAACACAGTCATTCGGTGACCTCATGAAACGGCTATCCCCCATTGATAAGGCCCTGCCGCGTCTGGGCAAGTCGCTGGCTGCGACCCTGGCTGTGATTTCCCTGGCTGTGGGGGCCTGTGGCGACAAGGGCCCGGCCCGCCCGGCCTGTCCCGAGGGCAAGGTCTGTATCCAGGCGGGCAATGGTCTGGAACCGGTTTCCCTGGATCCGCACAAGATCACCGGCACCTGGGAAGACCGGATCGTGTCCTCGGCCCTGGTGGGCCTGACCGAGGCCGATGTGAACGGCAAGGCTGTGCCCGGCATGGCGGAACGGTGGGAGACCTCTCCTGACGGCCTGACCTGGACCTTCTATCTGCGGGACGCCAAGTGGTCGGACGGGGTGCCAGTCACGGCGGACGATTTCGTCTTCGCCCTGCGTCGGATCCTGCAGCCGGAAACGGCGGCCGAATACGCCTCCCTCATCTATTTCATCAAGGGAGCCCAGCCGATCAATGAGGGCAAGGCCGCCAAGGAAACCCTCGGCGTCCGCGCCCTAAGCCCGAAGATCCTGGAGATCAGGCTGGAACACCCGGCCCCCTATCTCCTGGAACTGGCCAAGCACCAGACCATGTATCCGGTGCCGAAACACGTCGTTGAAAAATGGGGCGAGGCCTGGTCCAGGCCGGAGCACTACGTCTCCAACGGAGCCTTTGTCTTCAAGACCTGGCGGCTGGGTGACCACATCAAGATGGTCAAGAACCCGCTCTTCTATGACGCCAAGCATGTCTGCGTGGACGAGGTCTATTTCTACCCCACCCCCGATGCCATCAGCGCCGAACGCCAGGTGGCCCGGGGCGAGCTGGACATGAATTCCGACATCCAGTCCAACCGCATCGCCTATCTGCGGGACAAGATGCCCGGCTATCCCCGGACCTATACCTATCTGGGGGTGGCCTATCTGGCCTATAATGCCTCGGTTCCGGCCTTCAAGGACAAGCGGGTCCGCCTGGCCCTGACCATGGCCATCGACCGGGAATTCATCACCTCCAAGCTGATGCGCGGCGGTCAGGTTCCTGCCTATACCTTCGTGCCGCCAGGGGTGGCCAACTATACCGCCGCGACCCCGCCCCCCTGGTCCACATGGACCTTCGAGCAGCGTCAGGCCGAGGCGCGGCGCCTGCTGACCGAGGCCGGC
>CAIYZB010000035.1 GCA_903930545.1 uncultured Alphaproteobacteria bacterium | reverse complement strand
GTCAGGAGCGTCGCACGGGAGATAAGGAGGTCACGGACGGCGGCCACAGCATCGGCCGCCAGGAGACTGGCACCGCCCTTGGCCACCATGACCGGATCGATGACAGAGGGGATCTGGGGATAGTCCCCAAGGATCCGGGCCACGGTGGTCACCATGGCGGTGTCCCCCAGCATGCCGGTCTTGAAGGCATCTGCGCCGATGTCGTCCAGAACCGCCCGGGCCTGGGCCTCGACAAAGTCCGGGGGCACGGGATGGACCCCGCTGACCCCCAGGGTGTTTTGGACCGTGAGGGCGGTGATGGCCGTAGCCGCATAGCCGCGAAGGGCCGTCACGGTCTTGATATCGGCCTGGATCCCGGCACCGCCGCCGGAATCGGAACCTGCAATGATGAGTACGCGTCCCTGGGTCATGAGATGGGCGATAGCCGAGACCGCCGGCGGCGGCAAACCCCTTGCCTCCGGCGCCGCGACCGCTAGCTTCGGCCCATGAGCTCTTCAGACAAGATCGCCCTCGTCACCGGTGCCGGGTCCGGAATTGGTCGGGCCTGTGCCCAGGCCTTGGTCACGGCAGGCTGGCAGGTGGTTCTGGCCGGGCGTCGCCGTGAGGCGCTGGAGGAAACCGCTGCCCAGGCCCCGGACCGGATGGTCGTGGTGCCCACGGATGTGGCCGATCCGGACCAGATCACAGCCCTGTTCGACCAGGTAAAGTCCCGATACGGCCGTCTCGACCTGTTGTTCAACAATGCCGGGACCGGGGCCCCGCCCGTGCCCTTCGAAGAGGTCAGCCTGGCCCACTGGAAGCGAGTGGTAGACGTCAATCTCACCGCCCCATTCCTCTGCACCCAGCACGCCTTTCGGATCATGAAGGACCAGGACCCCAGGGGTGGGCGGATCATCAATAATGGCTCGATCTCGGCCCATGTGCCGCGGCCCCGCTCGGCAGCCTATACCTCCACCAAGCACGCCATAACGGGGCTGACGCGGTCCACCTCCCTGGACGGGCGGGCCTATGACATTGCCTGTGGTCAGATCGATATCGGCAATGCGGGCACGGATATGGCCGCCCCCATGCGCACCGGGGTGCCCCAGCCCAATGGCACCGTGGCGCCGGAGGCGGTGATGGACGTCAAGGCCGTAGCCGATGCCCTGGTCTATATGGCCAGCCTACCCCTGGAGGCCAATGTCCAGTTCATGACCGTCATGGCCACCAAGATGCCCTTCATCGGACGGGGCTAGGTCAGGGCCTCCCAGACCTTCAGGGCCTGGACGGTTTCGCGCACATCATGGACCCGCACGGCGGCTACGCCCGCCCTGGCGCCGGCAAGGGCGGCGGCGAGCGACCCGCCCAGACGATCCGCCGGCTCTGTGCCAAAGGGGTCCAGGGACTGGATGAACCGTTTGCGGCTGACCCCCAGCAGGACCGGGAACCCGAGGGCCACGATCTGGTCCAGATGGGTCATCAGGGTCAGATTGTGGGCCAGGCTCTTGCCAAAGCCGACCCCGGGATCGAGCCAGATGCGTGAGCGCACCACACCGGCGGCCATGGCCTGATCGGCGCGGGCCTGGAGGAAGCTCGCCACCTCGGCCACCACATCCTCATAGTGAGGGGCGGCCTGCATGGTCCGGGGCTCGCCCTTCATGTGCATCAGGACCACGTCACAGCCCAGCTCAGCTGCCAGGTTCATGGCCCCGGGGCTGCCCAGGGCCGTGACGTCGTTCCAGACCGAGGCCCCGGCCTCTATGGCGGCGCGAGCGACCTGAGGCTTCAGAGTGTCGATGGAGATGGGAATGCGGCTCTCGGCGCGAATGGCCGTGATCACGGGAATGACCCGCGAAAGCTCGACCTCGAGGGGGACCGGCTCGGCCCCCGGGCGGGTGGATTCCCCGCCCAGGTCCAGACTATCGGCCCCGGCCCCGATCATGGCCCGGGCCTGGATCAGAGCCCGGCCCGGGTCGAGGAACTGGCCCCCGTCGGAAAAACTGTCCGGCGTGAGGTTGAGGATTCCCATGACCTGAACGGGCATGGGGTGATCCTCAGGCAGGTTCGGGATCGGGACGGGGCGAGATCGGCACCGCCACCTTGGGTCCGCT
>CAIYZB010000034.1 GCA_903930545.1 uncultured Alphaproteobacteria bacterium | reverse complement strand
TGGCCGACTATCTGGCCTTCGCCCGCCTGTTCCTGGGCGACGGATCCGTGGACGGCGTCCGGGTGCTGCGGCCCGAAACCCTGAAGGCCATGATGACCAATCACCTGACCCAGGATCAGAGGGACAGAGGTGAAAATTTCGGTCTGCCGCTCTTTTCCGCCCATGGATTTGGCTATGGCCTGGCCGTGGTCATGGACCCGGACAAAGCCGCCGTCACCCGGTGCAAGGGGGCCGCAGGCACCGTGGGCTGGCCCGGAGCCTATGGCGGTTGGTGGCAAGCGGATCCTGCGAACCAGACCGTGATGATCTTCCTCGCCCAGAACCTGCTGGAGGTGGACCAGATGGCCATGGGGATCGGCCTGGATGTCTATGACGCCATCATCCAGTTCCACGGCCTGGCATCAAAGCTCTAGGACGGCAGGAGACTTGGCCGGACAGGGCCGGAGCGTGTACTAGGGCTGGATGACCGCGACGCCCGTCCCGCTCCAGACCCTGATCCGCCACCCTGCATCGGTGGCGAATTCGGTGCGGGCCCTGAGCGTCGAGGTGACGCGCGATCAAGCCGGGCAACTGTCTCTGACCTTCCGGGCGGAGGGCGACCTTGCCGGCCTGTACCTGCCGCAGGCTGCCCCGCCCGTGCGCACGGACGAGCTGTGGAAGCGGACCTGTTTCGAGGCCTTTGTGAAGGCAGCCGGCTCCGAGGCCTATCTCGAACTCAACCTCGCTCCCTCGGGCTGCTGGGCGGCCTACAGCTTCAGGGCCTGCCGCACAGGCATGGCGGATCTGGCCCTCCCCGCCCCTCAGATCACCGCGACCCCCCAGGGCGAAACCTTCGTGCTGGTGGCCAACATCGATCTCTCCGGGATTGCGGACCTTGCCACCCAAGCCCTGTCCCTGAACCTGACAGCGGTCATCGAGGACCAGGACGGAGCCCATGCCTGGTGGGCCCTGGCCCACCCGTCCGCCAACCCCGATGTCCACCATCCCGAGGCCTTTGTCCTCGATCTGCCAGCCCTGGAGCGCGCATGAAATTCGGTCTTGATCGGCTGTTGTCCGAGCCCGCCCTGCGTGCCCCCCTCGCCGGCCGCCGCGTCGCCCTCCTGGCCCACCCGGCCTCGGTCACGGCGGACCTGACCCATGCCGTGGATGCCCTCCACGCCAGCCAGATCACCCTCAGTGCCGCCTTTGGCCCCCAACACGGGATGAAGGGCGACCTGCAGGACAATATGATGGAAAGCCCGGACGAGACCGATCCGATCTATCAGATCCCGGTCTTCAGCCTCTATGGCGAGGTGCGTCGCCCCACCGAGGCGGCCATGCAGACCTTTGATGTCATCCTCATCGACCTGCAGGACCTCGGCTGCCGGATCTATACCTTCATCACCACCCTGCTCTATGTGCTGGAAGCAGCCGCCGAGCACGGCAAGTCCGTCTGGGTCCTGGACCGGCCCAATCCGGCGGGACGCCCGGTGGAGGGCCTGAGCCTGATCCCCGGCTGGGAAAGCTTTGTCGGAGCCGGCCCCATGCCCATGCGCCACGGCATGACCCTGGGCGAACTGGGCCACTGGTTCATCCATCACTATGGCCTGAAGGTCGATTACAGGGTCATCGAAATGGAGGGCTGGGAGCCGGAAGCCGCCCCCGGCTTTGGATGGCCTTCAAGCGAGCGGGCCTGGGTCAATCCCAGCCCCAATGCCCCCAACCTGTCCATGGCCAGGGCCTATGCCGGCACGGTCATGCTGGAAGGCACAACCCTGTCCGAAGGTCGTGGCACCACCCGCCCTCTGGAACTGTTCGGGGCCCCGGACATCAATGCCCGCGAGGTCATCACCCGGATGGAAGCTCTGGCTCCTCAATGGCTGGAAGGCTGCCGTCTGCGTGACTGCTGGTTCCAGCCCACCTTCCACAAGCATGTCGGCACCCTCTGCAGCGGGGTCCAGATTCATGTCGAAGGCCCGGTCTATGACCATGGCAGGTTCCAGCCCTGGCGGGTTCAGGCCCTGGCCTTCAAGGCCATTCGCCAGCTCTATCCCGACTATGATCTGTGGCGGGACTTTCCCTATGAGTATGCCTTCGGAAAGCTGGCCATCGACGTGATCAATGGCGGGCCGGGCCTGAGGCAGTGGGTGGATGATCCCACCACCACCGCCGCGGATCTCGATGCGGCTACCCGTCCCGACGAGGCTGCCTGGATCGAGACGCGCAAGCCCTTCCTGCTCTATTGAATTCTACCAGCCGCTGAAACGGGGCCAGGTCGCTGGCCCCTGTTCCGGGCCGATCAGGTCGTAGTGGCCATACTGGGCTGCTGTCGCGCAGGCATGGTTGGGCAGGATCCTCAGCAGGCTGCCTATGGGCCAGGCCGAAAGATCGAGCGCCG
>CAIYZB010000033.1 GCA_903930545.1 uncultured Alphaproteobacteria bacterium | reverse complement strand
GGCTCCAGCAGCTGGGGGTGCCCTATCTCTACTACGAGCAGACCTTTGGCGGTCACGCCAATGACGCCGATCCGGAGCTCAATGCTCGGCGCTGGGCCCGGCACTATGTCTATCTGGCCCAGAAGCTGATGGACTAGGCATTCCTCAGGGTGGCGGCCAGCAGGCGGCCCTCGGTGCTGCGGCTGGAGCCGGCCCGCCAGGCGACGACGATTTCCCGGCTAGGGTGACCTTCCGCCAGGGGGCGGATGGTGACGGGGGTATTGCCGATGAGGCCCGCATCAATGGCCATGGCCGGCAGGAAGGTCAGGCCCAGGCCTGAGCCCACCATCTGGACCAGGGTCGGCAGGGAGGTGGCCGCAAAGCTCTCCTCCTTTGCCAGGGTCCGGCTTGGGGAGACCCCGCAGCTGTTGAGGACATGGTCCCTCAGACAGTGACCGTCCTCCAGCAGGATCAATTCATCCCCATCGATCTCTGCGGCGGCCACGGTCGGACCCCTGACGATTGGGTGACCGGCCGGGGCTGCTGCCAGAAGCTCATCATCGCTGACATGGTCCCAGGCCAGGCCGGTCATGTCATAGGGCAGGGCGATGAGGGCTGCATCCAGCTGGCCGGCCTTGAGGGCAGCGATCAGCCTCTGGGTCAGGTCTTCCCGCAGAAATAGCCGCAATTTCGGAAACTGGGCCCGCAACAGGGGCAGGGCCCGGGGCAGGAGGAAGGGGGCAATGGTGGGAATGACCCCCAGGCGAAACCGCCCGGTGAGGGGCTGACCGGCATTCTTGGCGGCCTCCACCAGTTCCTCGGCCTCATTGAGGATGGTGTGGGCCTTGGCCAGGGCCACCTCCCCCATGGCCGTGAGGATGACCCCGGATCGGGCCCGATCCACGACGGGTCCGCCCAGGGTGCGTTCCAGCTCCTGGATGCCGGCTGACAGGGTGGGCTGGGTGACATGGGCCGCCTCAGCCGCACGGCCGAAACTGCCATGTTCAGCCAGGAGCTTGAGATAGTGGAGTTGTCGGATGGTGGGGAGCATGACGATAGAGGTACTCTATCGAGTTTAAAAATTCAATCGATTGGATCACGGAGCAAAGGGGCCCTAAACACCTCTCACTCGGTGACCCGGGGATCTCTCCCACCCTAGGGTCGCTTCCGTGTCCGGAGGCACAACCGCCTCCCCCCCCGAGGTGCCTCCGGACACCTAAGCATCCGATCAGGGCTGGGCTTCGGCCCTGGCTTTCAGCCGCGAAACCTGTTCGCCGATCACACCATCGACCGGAACGGCCCAGACGGGGCCCAGTCCGCCCTGGGCATAGCCCCCGACATCATAGGTCACAGTCAGTTCCGTACTGCCCTTCAGGTCTTTCAGGGCAAGGTTGAGATGACCGCTGGCCCCGGTGGTCTGCAGGGGACCCAGGGCTCCGGCCAGATGCAGGGCCCCGCGACCGTCCACATAGACGATCTCCATGTGACGGACGTAGCCCTTGGGGAGGGCCTCGCAGAAGCAGTGATCGGCCAGGTTCAGGCTCAGATTCTCGGCCTTGCCCGACCAGCTGTGGGAGGGGTTCCACCAGCTGGCGATGTCCATGAGGGTGGCCCAGACCTTTTCCCGGGGGGCCTGGATGGTGACCACATGGCGACTGGCAAAGCCACCGGGCTGAGCGTCGATCACCTCTGCCCTGGCAGGCAGGGCGCAAAGGAGCATCAGGGCAGCAAGGGCGAAAATGGGTCGCGACATGGTGTTGATCCTCAGATCGCAGGGTCAAATTGCTCCCCCTCCGGGGGAGCTGTCACCCGAATGGGTGACTGAGGG
>CAIYZB010000032.1 GCA_903930545.1 uncultured Alphaproteobacteria bacterium | reverse complement strand
GGTGCGATGGCAGGTCGCCGCCGCACCCGCCCGGATCAGATGTCGAAATTGACCCCCTGGGCCAGGGGCAGGGTGCGACCATAGTTCACGGTATTGGTCGCCCGGCGCATATAGGCCCGCCAGGAATCGGAACCCGCTTCCCGGCCACCGCCGGTTTCCTTTTCACCGCCAAAGGCCCCGCCGATCTCGGCGCCTGAGGGGCCGATATTCACATTGGCGATGCCGCAGTCAGAGCCGCGGGGCGAGACGAAGAGCTCCGCCTCACGCATGTCATTGGTGAAGACCGAGGACGACAGCCCCTGGGGCACGTCGTTCTGCAGGGCAATGGCCTCGGCAAAGTCCGAATAGCGCATGACATAGAGGATGGGCGCAAAGGTCTCCTTGCGCACGATCTCGGCCTGGCCGGGCATTTCCACCAGGGCCGGACGGGCATAGGCCGCATCCTCGGCGCCGGCAAAGCTGACGGCCTCGCCACCGTGAACCTTGCCGCCGGCCTCACGGGCCGCAGCGAGGGCTGCCTGCATGGCCTCGGCTGAGGCTGCATCAATGAGCGGGCCGACGAGGGTGCCTGCTGCGCGGGGATCACCCACCGACACCGAGCTATAGGCGGCCTTCAGCCGGGGCAGGAAGGCGTCATAGATGCTGTCATGGACGAAGAGACGGCGCAGGGTGGTGCAGCGCTGACCCGCCGTGCCCATGGCAGCGAAAGCGACGCCCCGCAGGGTCAGGTCGAGATCCGCCGAGGGGGTCACGATGGCAGCATTATTGCCGCCCAGTTCCAGCAGGGCGCGGGCAAAGCGTTCTGCCAGTCGCGGACCCACGGCCCGGCCCATGGCGGTGGAGCCGGTGGCGGAAACCAGGGGCACCTTGGGATGGCTGACAAGGGCCTCACCCACTTCGCGGCCACCCAGGATCACGGCCGACAGACCGGCGGGGACATCGCCGAACCGGACCAGGGCCCGTTCGAACAGGGCCTGGACGGCCAGGGCGGTGAGGGGGGTCTTTTCCGAAGGCTTCCAGACCACGGGATCGCCGCAGATCAGGGCCAGGGCGGCATTCCAGGACCAGACGGCCACAGGGAAGTTGAAGGCGCTGATGATGCCCACGACACCCAGGGGGTGCCAGGTTTCCATCATCCGGTGATCGGCGCGTTCCGTGGCCAGGGTCAGGCCAAAGAGCTGACGCGACAGGCCCACGGCATAGTCGCAAATGTCGATCATTTCCTGGACTTCGCCCAGGGCTTCAGAGGTCACCTTGCCGGCTTCCAGGGTCACGAGCTGACCCAGATCGGCCTTGGCCTCGCGCAGTTCCTCGCCGAACAGGCGGACCAGTTCACCCCGGCGGGGGGCGGGCACGTTGCGCCAGGACAGGAAGGCACCATGGGCGGCCTCGATGGCGGCATGGACCTCAGCCACAGAGGTGTCGGCCACCTCGGCAATGCGCTCGCCGGTCACCGGGGAATGAACGGCGCGGTTGCCGCGGGTCCAGAGGCCAGGCGCGACACCCAGGCGTGACAGGACTTCGGCGACCTCGAGGGCGGCCGAGGGAAATTCAGTGGAGGATGTCATGGACGGCTCTGGGACTACTCTGCGGCGGCGCGGGCGGGAGGAGCTTCCGGGGCATAGTATTGCCCGAAGCGATTGGCCAGGAAGCTGGGCAGGGGGATGTCCTCCTGCCGGATGAAGCCGCTCTGGGGTAGCGTGCCGTCGGACAGCAGGTCAAGCACCGCACAGATGGCCCCTGCGGTGGTGATCTGGATGGCGCTCTTCACCTCGCCCCCGATGGGCTGGGCATAGATGCGGTTCACATAGGTTTCCTGCATCAGGCGTCCGGCCTTCATGCCGCTCACCGTGACAAAGACGATGACCACGTCCTGCAGGGTGGCGGGCACCGCATTTTCCAGGATGTCCTTGAGGATGTGCCGGCGATTGCGCAGGCCCAGGTCATTGAGCAGGGCCTTCATGATGGCGGCATGACCGGGATAGCGGATGGTGCGGTAGTTCAGATTGCGCACCTTGCCGTCCAGGGTCTGGCACAGGGTGCCCAGACCGCCAGAGGTGTTGAAGGCCTCATAGGTGACGCCATCCAGGGCGAATTCCTCGCACTCTTCCAGGGCAGGGGTTTCCCGCAGGCGGCCATTCACAATGGCTTCGCAGGGCTCGCAATATTCGTTGATCACTCCGTCGGTGGACCAGGTGAGATTGTAGTTCAGGGCATTGGACGGATAACGGGGCAGGGCCCCGACCCGCAGGCGGACATCGTGCAGTTCGTCGAAATGCTTGGCCAGGTCCCAGGCGGCGATGGTGATGAAGCCGGGGGCCAGACCGCACTGCGGGATGAAAGCCGTCTCGGAATCCCGGGCCAGATCACGGACGATGCGGCTGGAGGCCACGTCCTCGGTGAGGTCCAGATAATGGGCTCCGGCGGCCTTGGCGGCGGCGGCCACGGTGGTGGTCAGGTGGAAGGGTGCGCAATTGACCACGGCAAAGCGGCCTTCAAGCACCTGGGCGAGGGCCGTGGCATCATCAATGGCCATGGCGCTAGTGGTCAGGCCGGGGTGCCGGGGCAGG
>CAIYZB010000031.1 GCA_903930545.1 uncultured Alphaproteobacteria bacterium | reverse complement strand
GTCTGTATGGAAACCGACCGCATCGAGCCCGCCATCGCCATCACCAAGGAGATGGAGCTCACCTTCGTCTTTGGCTATTCCGGGGAGGAGTTTGCGGCGACCCTGCACAATATTGCAGAGGGTCACATAGACGTGAGCGGCGTGGTCACGGCCCAGGTGGGGCTGGATGAGGTGGCCCAGGCCTTCAAGACCCTCGCCGACCCGGAAGCCGAGGTGAAGATTCTGGTTCGTCCGTGACCGTCCTATCCATAGAACGTCTCTATTTAGTTCATAGATTAAACTGATTTGGCCTATGCCCGATTCCCGCCTAGGAGGACTATGGTCCTCGAACGCTCCCTGAAGGGGCGATCATCTGAAAACGGGAAACGAACCATGAGCCTGGCCACCAGCAAGACCCTGCAGAACCTGAAAGACGCCTTCGCCGGCGAAAGCCAGGCCAACCGCCGCTACCTCTATTTCGCACAAAAGGCCGACGTCGAAGGCTATAACGATGTCGCCGCCGTGTTCCGCTCCACCGCCGAAGGTGAAACCGGCCACGCCCACGGCCATCTGGAATTCATGGAAGAGGTCGGCGACCCGGCCACCGGCCTGCCCATCGGTGGCACCGAGAACAACCTCAAGGCCTCCATCGCCGGCGAGACCCACGAATATACCGACATGTATCCCGGCATGGCCCGTACGGCCCGGGAAGAAGGCTTTGACGAGATCGCTGACTGGTTCGAGACCCTGGCCAAGGCTGAAAAGTCCCACGCCGGCCGCTTCCAGCGCGCTCTGGACACCCTGGCCTAAGCCAGAATGTCAGGCGGCGGCGGCCTGTGGGTCGCCGCCCCTTTCCCTCCCCCGACACAGTGAGATTACCCGTGGCTGACAGTCCCAAGACCCCTGCCCGTGAAGGCAGTCTGGATGCGCCCTTCCGCCATCCCATCGAATGGAAGGACGAGGCCTATTATGATCTTGCCGCGGTCGAGAAGGAGATGGAGCGTCAGTTCGACGTCTGTCACACCTGCCGTCGCTGCTTCAATCTGTGCGACAGCTTCCCGCGTCTGTTCGACCTGATCGATGAGTCCAAGACCGGCGAACTGGATAGTGTCGACAAGGCGGACTACGCCAAGGTCGATGAGGCCTGCACCCTGTGTGACATGTGCTTCCTCACCAAGTGCCCCTATGTGCCGCCGCACGAATTCGACATCGATATCCCCCACCTGATCCTGCGCTATCGCGCGGCCAAGCGTCGGGCGGGCGAGAAAGACTTTGTCCGCGACCAGCTCGGCAAGACCGATCGCAATGGCAAGCTGGCCAAACCCATTGCAAAGCTCGCCAACTGGGGCACGGCCCGCAAGAACACCCCCCTGCGCAAGCTGCTGGAGGCTGTCGCCCAGATCGACGCCGAGGCTGAGCTGCCCCTCTATCACTCCAAGACGGCCACCGACCTGCTGCCCGCTCCTGTGCCGCCGGATCCCGCTGGCCCCGCCTTCGGTCAGCGCAAGGTGGTGCTCTATGCCACCTGCTTCGTGGACTATAATGCCCCCGACACCGCCATTGCGGCGGCCCGCGTCCTGGCCAAGCAGGGGGTCGAGGCCCGTCTGGTCTATCCAGAATGCTGCGGCATGCCCCAGCTGGAAGCCGGAGATCTGGGTGATGTCGCTGCCCGCGCTGAACGCACCGCCAAGGCCTTCGCCCCCTATATCGAAGAGGGCTATGAGGTCCTGGCCCTGACGGCCAGCTGCGGCCTGATGATGAAGTTCGAATGGCCCCTGCTATTGCCTGGCCATGAAGGGGTGGCGAAGCTCTCGGCAGCAACCCGCGACATCAGTGAGTTCATGGTCGACCTGTCCCGCACGGTTGGCCTCGCCCCTGGCCTCAAGGCCGTCGAGGGCGGGGTCACCGTCCACCATGCCTGCCACGCCCGGGCTCAGAACATGGGGGCCAAGTCCGCCGACATGCTGCGCCTGATCCCCGACACCCGTGTCGAGGTGGTGGAGCGCTGCTCAGGCCACGGCGGTACCTTCGGGGTGATGAAATCCACCCGTCCCCTCGCCATGAAGGTGGGCAAGCCCGCTGCCAAGCAGGTGGCCCAGAAGGATACGGCGGAACTCTGCTCTGACTGTCCCTTGGCCTGCAAGCATATCGGCCAGCTGCTGACCGTCGAACCGGGTGCCAAGAGCCAGCCGCGCCAGTCTCATCCCATCGAAATCCTCGCCCGCGCCTATGGCGTGCTCTGAAAAAGGACTGAAGCCCATGCCCGCAACCCTTCGCCAGATCACCCGCGCCGACCTGATCCCGGATGCCGAGTTCGCAAAGGTCCGAAAGGACCGCAGGGCAGAACTGATGCCCCTGAAGCGCCTGCGCCGGATCGACCTCGGCCCCTTCTGCTCCTTCTATTTCGAGTCCTTCGACACGATGCTTTTCCAGATCCAGGAAATGCTGCTGATCGAAAAGGGCGGCGAGGCCCAGATCGCCGATGAGCTGGCCGCCTATAATCCGCTGGTTCCCCAGGGGTCTGAGCTGGTGGCGACCATCATGCTTGAGATCGAAGATCCGGTTCGCCGGGCCAACAGCCTGGCCCGGCTGGGCGGGATCGAGGATCGCTTCTTCATCCAGGTCGGTGACGACAGGGTCTTCGGCGCGCCGGAGGGCGATATCGAGCGCACGCGTGATGACGGCAAGACCTCGTCGGTCCACTTCGTGCGGTTTGCCCTGACGCCTGACCATGTGGCGGTCTTCCGGGCTCCCACGACCCAGATCATGATCGGCTGCGATCACGAGGGTTACGCCCACCTCGCGGTGCTTTCCCCCGCCGTCCGGGCGGAACTGGCCCGCGATCTGTAAATTTCCAGCGGGCGGCGCGAAGACAGAGGCGGTTCTCCTCCGTATAGTTGTCAACAACAGGAGATTGCCCCGATGAAACGTCTTGTTCTCGCTGCCGCCCTTGCAACCCTTGTGGCCAGTCCCGCCTTTGCAGCCCTGAAGGAAGGTGCAAAAGCCCCTGACTTCAACGCTCAGGGTTTCAAGGCGGGCAAGCCCATTACCTTCTCCCTGGCCGCAGCCCGCAAGTCCGGCCCGGTGGTGCTCTATTTCTTCCCTGCCGCCGAGACCAAGGGCTGCAATCTGGAAGCCCGGCTGTTCGCCGAGGCCACTGATCAATTCAAGGCCAATGGCGCCACCGTGATCGGGGTGACGGCTGGCAATATCAACAAGCTCCAGGCCTTTTCCGCTGACACCGAAAAGTGCTCAGGCAAGTTCCCGGTGGCTTCCGATCCGGGTGCCAAGATCGCCGGGATCTATGATGCACGCCTGCCTCCCCCCTCCCAGTGGTCGAACCGAACCTCCTATGTCGTGGCACCCAACGGGACCATCCTGCACGCCTATTCCAACTCAAATGCCAATGACCACGTCAGCGAGACCATGGCGGCGGTAAAGGCCTACAGGGCCGCGAAGCGCTAGGGCGGTCGTCCAGCCGGGCAAGAAAAGCCTTGCCCGGCAAGACATTTTCCCCTATCTGGCCGCCTCTTCACGGAAGGCGGTCTCAAGCTGGAACGCCAAAGGTCCGGGACCATCCCGGACGCCTGCTTGAGATCCATCGATACACCCGGTTACCCGCCGGGGGTGGTCGCCGCCCTCCACATGGGAAAAGGACATATGGCGCTCTACGAGCACGTTGTTATTTCGCGGCAGGACATCTCGCCGCAACAGGCTGAAGCCCTCAACGACACGATCAAGGCCCTCATCGAAGAGGGTGGCGGCGCTGTCGCCAAGATCGAGTATTGGGGCCTTCGTAACCTCACCTATCGCATCAAGAAGAACCGCAAGGGTCACTATTCCCTGATCTCTATCGACGCTCCGGCGCCGGCGGTGAAGGAAATGGAACGCCAGCTGTCGATCAATGAAGACGTGCTGCGCTATCTGACGGTTCGCGTCGAAGAGCTGGATCTCGAGCTCTCGCCGGT
>CAIYZB010000030.1 GCA_903930545.1 uncultured Alphaproteobacteria bacterium | reverse complement strand
TCCGCTTCCTGGGTGAGCTGTCGGCGGCAGATGTCCAGGAGGCCCGTGACGATCGATTCATCGCCGCCATGGACCTGCCAGGCCGCTCAGCCTTCAGCTTCGCCTATGTGGCCAGGGCGGTGACACCGGGTGACTTCCTGCTGCCGGGGGCCCAGGCCCGCGACATGTATCGTCCGGCGCTCAATGCCCGGACGGTGGCAGGACGCACGGCCATTTCTCCGGGGTCCTAGGTGGGGCCAGAGGTCTCGCCGGGTCTCGTCCGGCGTCTAACCCTGGGCCTGATGGCCCTGCTGGCGGTGGAGACGACAGTCTTTGCCCTGGACGGCCTGATGCCCCCGGACATGAGCCGGGCGCACAGGTCGTCTCCGGTTGCCCTGGACCACCGGGGGGCCTGGCTGCGGGCCCTGCCGGTGGAGGATGGCCGCTGGCGGATCCGGGCGGATCTGGCGCGAACGGATCGAACCTTTACCCGGACCCTGATTGGGATCGAGGACAAGCGTTTCTGGCTCCATCCGGGGGTCGACCCTCTGTCCCTGGTCCGCGCCATAGGCTCTGCCGTCGTGCGCGGCCGGGTGACCTCCGGTGCCTCGACCCTGACCATGCAGACGGCGCGGCTACTGGAACCGCGGCCGCGCAATCTGGGCGCCAAGCTCATCGAGATGGTCCGCGCCCTGCAGATCGAGGCCCGCCTGTCCAAGCGCGAGATCCTTGCCCTCTATCTGACCCTGGCCCCCTATGGCGGCAATCTGGAGGGGGTACGGGCCGCGAGCCTGTCCTATTTCGGCCATGAGCCTGAGACCCTGACTGCGGGCGAACAGGCCCTGCTCATCGCCCTGCCCCAGTCTCCGGAGGCGAGGCGACCGGACCGCCGACCTGAGGCCGCCCGCAACGCCCGACGTCAGGTCCTGGACAAGATGGTCCGCACGCGGCGCCTTACCGAGGTCGAAGCCGCCGAGGCCGACGGCGAGTCCCTGCCGAAGCGCACGCCCTTCCCGTCTCTGGCCTGGCATGTGGCCGGGGAGCTGGCCCGCAAGGCCCCTTCTGATCAGGCCTCGGTCGTCTCGACCCTGGATGCCGGGCTTCAGGCCCGCATGGAGCCCCTGGCCCGGGCTGTGGCGCGATCCCAGGGCCCGGATGCCACAGCCGCCATTCTGGTGGTGGAGATCGAGGGCCGCGCCGTGCGTGCCGCTGTCGGGTCCGGCGGGCTGGACCGTCAGGGAGGCTGGATTGACATGACCCGGGCCGTCCGCTCCCCAGGTTCGGCCCTGAAGCCCTTCATCTATGGCCTGGCCTTTGATGATGGCATCGCCGCGCCCGATACGGAGATGGAGGACGCCCCGCGGCGGTTCGGCGACTATCAGCCGGAAAACTTCGACCGCGTCTTCCATGGCAAGGTCACAGCCCGCGAGGCCCTTACCAATTCCCTGAACATGCCGGCCGTCGAATTGCTGGACCGGGTCAATCCCAACAGTTTCGAGGCCCGCCTCGCGGGGGTCGGTGTCCGCCTGATCCGGCCCCGGGCCCAAACCCGGGCCGCTGGCCTGGCCATTGCGCTCGGCGGGGTCGGGATCACCCTGCGCGATCTGGCCCTGCTCTATGCAGCCCTGGGGGATGGGGGTGTCGCACGCCCCCTGGCCTGGACGGAGGAGGCAGCACGGCGCAATCACGGGGGTGGCGATCGCCTGATGCGCGCCGCCGCCGCCCAGCAGGTCATGGACATCCTGCGCGAGACCCCGCCGCCTGCCGGCTCGACCCCGGCCGCCCTCACCCGGGGTCGCCCGGTCATGGCCTTCAAGACCGGGACCTCCTACGGGTTCCGAGATGCTGTCGCTGCCGGCGTCGTAGGGGGCTATGTGGTGGTGGTCTGGACCGGTCGAGCCGATGGCGGTGCCCGGGGCGGTCTCACCGGTCGCGATGCCGCCCTGCCCCTGCTGTTTGATGCTGCCGACCTGCTGGATGCCCCGGCCTCAGCGCCGCGGCCCATTGCGCCGCGCGCCGCGCCCCAGGCTCTGGCGAAACTGGACCAGGTGGCCCAGGGCCCGCGCCTGATCTTCCCACCGGACGGATCCTCGGTCCAGGTCGAGGCCTTTGGCCCGTCATCCCGGGGTCTGGTCCTGGCGGCCGGAGGTGAAGGCCTGACCTGGTATGTGGATGCCCAGCCTCTCCCCCTCGACCCGGTCAGCGGCCGGGCCATCTGGCACCCCAAGGGGCCCGGCTTCTATCGCCTGAGTGTTGTGGACTCAGAGGGGCGGCGCGCGACCTCCCGGGTCAGGGTCAAGGGCAGCTAGAACAGGGCCTGAAGTTCGGCCGGGCTGCTGACCGAGACATTGAGGTCATTCACCAGACCATCGGCGATGGAATAGACCCAGCCATGGACGCTGATCTCCTGGCCCCGGGCCCAGGCGTCCTGGACGAAGACGTCGGAGGCCACGTTCTTGACCTGACGGGTGACGCTCAGTTCGCAGAGCCGATCCATCCGCTCCCGGTCGTCATGGATGCATTCAAGGGTCTGGCGGTTCTCGGCATAGACCTCACGGATCGGGTGCAGCCAGTGATCCACCAGGCCACGCCTCTGACCATCCACCGCTGCGGTGACTCCCCCGCAGCCATAGTGGCCCACCACCATGATGTGCTTCACCTTCAGGACGTCGACGGCGAACTGCAGGACCGAGAGATAGTTGGCATCCTGGGGCGGGGCGAGATTGGCCACATTGCGGTGCACGAAGAGCTCGCCGGGATCGAGACCGACAATCTCATTGGCCGGGACCCGGCTGTCGGAGCAGCCGATCCAGAGAAACTCCGGGCTCTGCTGGTTGGCCAGACGCGTGAAAAAGCCTGGGTCAACAGCGAGTTTTCCCGCCGCCCAGCGCCGGTTGTTGAGCTTCAGTCCCTCAAGCAAGCTGTGCATCCTTCTGCCTGTCAGGGTGGGCGTCGGCAAAGGCCGGCAGGGTGGCGCAGTGCTCGGCCACGGCCCGGATCGCCGGGAAGGCAGACAGGTCGACCCCATAGCGCTCGGCGGAATAGGCCTGGGGCACCAGAAGGCAGTCGGCAAGGCCCGGGCGATCACCAAAGGCAAAGCCCTTGCCGTGTTGCAGGACCAGGGCTTCGAGGGCCCGGAAGCCGTCAATGATCCAGCCCTGGCTCCAGCTGGAGCGGCCCGCCTCATCGACCCCGAGCGCCGCAAGACGCTTCTGGACCCGCATATTGTTCAGGGGATGGATGTCGCAGGCGATCAGCCCGGCCATGGCCCGCACCACGGCCCGGTCATTGGGGCTGACGGGCAGGAGGGGGGGCTGCGGATAGGTCTCGTCCAGCCATTCGAGTATGGCCAGGCTCTGGGTCAGGGTGACCTCCCCGGTCTCCAGGGCCGGCACCAACCCTTGAGGATTGCGGGCCAGATGATCTGGCTCCGACTGCTCGGCCTTGATGAGATTCACCGGGGCGTAGTCATAGGCCAGCCCCTTGAGGTTCAGGCCGATCCGCACCCGATAGGGGGCTGTGGCACGCCAGTAACTGTGCAGGACCAGGCTCATGGCGCGATCCGGAAGCTCAGCTCGCCCACGCCCTCGATCTGGCCACTGACCTCGTCGCCGGCAACCATGGCCGCGACGCCCTCGGGCGTGCCGGTGAAGATCAGATCGCCGGGGGCCAGGGCCCAGAGCTTCGAGGCCTCGGCGATGATCTCGGCAATGTTCCAGATCATGTCCTCGAGGCTGGCGCTCTGACGTACCTGGCCATTGACCGAGATGGCGATGGTCCCGCTGGGCGGGGCTCCGGTCCAGGGCCGGATGGCCGAAATGGGGGCGGAGGCATCAAAACCCTTGCCGGCCTCCCAGGGCTGGCCCTTGTCCTTGGCGGCATTCTGCAGGTCGCGGCGGGTCAGGTCGACGCCCACGGCATAGCCATAGACCAGGTCCAGGGCCTGATCGGGGGTCAGGTCGCGGCCACCGCCCTTGAGGGCCACAACGAGCTCGATCTCGTGATGCAGGTTCGAGGTCCGCCCCGGATAGGGCACGACCCCGCCCGGCGGCACCACCGCATCGGCCGGCTTGGCAAAGAAGAAGGGCGGATCGCGGTCATCGCCCCCCATTTCACGGCGGTGGGCGGCATAGTTGCGGCCGACACAATAGATGCGGTGGACCGGGAACAGGGCGTCTGTGCCCTCTACCGGAACCGTGGCGGGAACAGGGAGATCAAGGACATAGGAGGTCATATGCCGGGCTTACGCCCCCTTAAGGGCGAAGTGAACCCCCGCGGTGCCATTGACAGGGCGGGTCCGGCGCGGTTCCAACCGGGGTTCAACCGAGACTGATCCCATGACCCAAGTTCCCGCCACCGGCCCCCTGTCCGATCTGCTGATCATCGAGATGGGCACCCTGATTGCCGGTCCCTTTGCCGGCCAGATCCTCGGGGATTTTGGTGGCCGGGTGATCAAGATCGAGGATCCCCGCAATGGCGATCCCATGCGCCAGTGGGGCCGGTCCCTGCCCAAGGGCCTGTCACCCTGGTGGCCGGTGATCGGGCGCAACAAGCAGAGCCTGGGTCTCGACCTGCGCACGCCGGAGGGCCGCGACATCGCCCGGGCCCTGATCGCCAAGGCCGACATCCTGATCGAGAACTTCCGCCCCGGAACCATGGAGAAGTGGGGCATGGGCTATGAGGCCCTCAGCGCCGAAAACCCCGGCCTGATCATGGCCCGGATCTCCGGCTATGGTCAGACCGGACCCTATTCCCACAAGGC
>CAIYZB010000029.1 GCA_903930545.1 uncultured Alphaproteobacteria bacterium | reverse complement strand
AGACCGAGGCATAGGGCTGGTCGGCGGAGTCATAGGTGACCTCCGCCCGGACGGTGCCAGACTTGATCACGGCCCCATTGGCCAGACTTCGCAGGTCATAGGCGGCGATCAGGACGTATTCATAACGGGTGGCCACATTGTCCACCCGCAGGCCCCTGGGGAACCGCTGCTCGGTGAGGTGCAGATCCATCCTGTAGCGGGCCGGATGGCTCAGATCCCGGGCCAGACCGTCGTCCAGATGTTCCCGGATCAGTTCCCCGACCCGGCCATTGGCGCTGGAAACCTCGATGGACTGCAGGCTGTTGGTCAGACCGGCGGTTGCATAGAGGGGCGTGAAGCCACAGGCGGCCAGGCTTGGCAGACCCAGGGCCAGGACAATGGGAAACCAGGGTTTCATGCTCAGCCCGCCACGATGTTGACGATACGGTCCTTGACCACGATGACCTTGCGGATGGTCAGGCCCTCAAGGCGGCGGGTGATCTCGGCATCGGCCATCACAAGCTTCTCCACCTCGGCGGGTTCGGCACCGGCCGGTGCACTGATCTCGCCCCGCCGCTTGCCATTGACCTGAACCGGCAGGACGCGGACGGCCTCCTCGGTCAAGGCGGGATCATAGACCGGCCAGGGGGCGGCCACCACCATGCCCTCGCCACCGATCCTGTTCCAGCATTCCTCGGCCAGATGGGGCGTGAACGGAGCCACCAGGCGGGCAAAGACCGACAGGGCCTCCGCTCGGGCCGCCTGGACACCGGAACTGGCCCTCTCGGCGGGCGCAGCCTTCAGGGCATTGAGGAATTCATAGAGCCGGGCAATGCCGGAATTGAACCGGAAGCCCTCAACGGCGTCGGTCAGGGCCTTGATGGTCTTGTGGGTGACGGTGCGCAGGGCACAGGCGGCGACATCCGCATCATCAAGGGCGGGAACCGGACCCTCAGCCTGGCTGTCAAACTCGGCCCAGACACGGTTCACAAAGCGCCAGGCGCCCTCGACCCCGGAGGCAGACCAGCCCGTGTCCCGTTCCGGCGGGGAGTCGGACAGGACAAAGAGACGGGCGGCATCAACGCCATAGACCTGGAAGATTTCTTCCGGGGCCACGACATTGCGCTTGGATTTGGACATCTTCTCGCTGTCGCCGATGACCACCTGTTCGCCTGTGGCGGCGATCACAGCGCGGCGGATTCCGCCCTCGGTGATCACTTCGACTTCCCCCGGCTCGACCCATTCGCCTGACTGACGGCGATAGGTCTCGTGGGTCACCATGCCCTGGGTAAAGAGCCCGGCGAAGGGCTCCTTCACTGACAGCATGCCCTCGTCACAAAGGGCGCGGGTGATGTAGCGGGCATAGAGCAGGTGCAGGACGGCGTGTTCGATACCGCCGACATACTGGTCCACTGGCAGCCAGTAATCGGCCGCCGTCTTGTCGATAGGCGTGCTGGCTGTCGGGTTGGTGAAGCGCGCGAAATACCAGGAGGAATCGACAAAGGTATCGAGGGTGTCGGTTTCCCGGGTCGCCGCCTTGCCGCAGGACGGGCAGGTGGTGTGACGCCAGGTGGGATGGCGCAGCAGGGCATTGCCGGGCTTTGAAAAGTCCAGGTCCTCGGGCAGGGCCACGGGCAGCTGGTCCTTGGGCACGGCGACAATGCCGCAGTCGTCACAATGGACCACAGGGATCGGGCAGCCCCAGCCCCTCTGGCGGGCCACACCCCAGTCCCTCAGGCGATAGACCGTCGCGCCCTTGCCCTGATCGGCGGCTTCGATACGGGCAATGGCCATGGCCTTTGCCGGTTCGATCTCCAGACCGTCCAGGAATTGCGAACGGAAGATGGTGCCTGGCCCGGTATAGGCCTCGGTCTCGACGTTCCAGGTCGCGGCGTCCTCACCGGGGGGCAGGACCACAGGCTTGACCGGCAGATCATATTTGCGGGCGAAATCCAGGTCGCGCTGGTCATGGGCCGGGCAGGCAAATATGGCACCTGTCCCGTAGTCCATGAGGATGAAGTTGGCGATCCAGACCGGCAGCTTCCAGTCCGGGTCAAAGGGATGGCTGACAAACAGGCCGGTGTCGTAGCCGATCTTTTCCGCCGTCTCGATCTCGGCCTCGGAGGCCCCGCCCTTGCGGCATTCGGCAATGAAAGCCGCGACCTTGGGGTCAGAGGCTAGCTGTTCAGCCAGGGGATGATCCGGGGCAATACCCACGAAACTGGCCCCGAACAGGGTGTCGGGTCGGGTGGTATAGACCTCCAGACCCTGATCGAACCCGGCAGGCGCGCTTCCCGCCCAATTGAAGGCGAACTTCAGGCCCTTTGAGCGGCCAATCCAGTTCTCCTGCATGGTGCGGACCTTGTCAGGCCAGCGGTCCAGGGTCTTCAGGCCCTCGATCAGGTCATCGGCATAGTCGGTAATGCGCATGAACCACTGGTTCAGCTTGCGCTTTTCCACCACGGCCCCGGATCGCCAGCCGCGACCGTCCACCACCTGTTCATTGGCGAGCACGGTCTGGTCCACGGGATCCCAGTTGACGATCCCTTCCCGGCGATAGACCAGGCCCCGGGCCCACAGATCCTGGAACCAGGACTGCTGCTGGCCGTAATAGGCGGCATCGCAGGTGGCGAATTCGCGGGTCCAGTCGATGGACAGGCCCAGCTCCTTCAGGCCCTCGCGCATCCGTTCGATATTGTCATAGGTCCAGGCCTTGGGATCGACGCCGCGCTCCATGGCGGCGTTTTCAGCCGGCAGACCAAAGGCATCCCAGCCCATGGGGTGCAGGACATTGAAGCCCCGCGCCCGCTTGAACCGGGCAATGACGTCGCCGAGGGCATAGTTGCGGACATGGCCCATGTGCAGACGCCCCGAGGGATAGGGGAACATCTCCAGCACATAATATTTGGGCAGACCGCTTTCCGGCGGCTGGGGCTTGAAGACCTGGGCCGTTTCCCAGGCCTTGCGCCACTTCGGTTCAGATTCTTTGGGATTGTAGCGGGCCATGGGCTTGGGCTCGTTCACAGACGGCGAAAGGGAGGAACGGGTCAGCCGTTCCCCACTGGTTCAGCCGACTGGAAAAGGGATCAGGCCCGGGTGCCTCAGCCCCCGATATTGGAGAGCCGAAGCTGACGGGCCTTGGTAAGGATCGCATTCTCCAGGTCGGTCTCGGTCTGGCCCGCCGTGACGGCATCCACCCAGGTCCCGTTGACATCGCGAACCTGTTTGAAGATGGCCACATTCAGGCCGTCCGCGCGCAGTCGGGAGTCCAGGATATAAACCGTGGCCTTGAAGCGTTCGTCGGGCTTCTCCGGATTGGCGTACCAGTCCGTGATCACCACGCCGCCATAGGGGTCGGCCGAGGACAGGGGCATGAAGGACAGGGTGTCCAGAGTGGCCCGCCACAGATAGCCGTTGACGCCGATGGCCGGGGCCTGGCCGGCGGCCGGGGCCTTGCCCGATCCCAGCTTCATCCCGAACAGCCCGCCGCTTTCTTCCTGACCCTGGAAGGTGGTTGGGGCCTTGCCAGCAGAAGAACAGGCCCCCAGGGCGACCAGGCTCGTAGCCAGGACACCTGCAGTTGCCAGACGCTTAAAGTCACCGCGCAAAAACGGCATGTCGTGCTCCAATCAGTCTTCCGCCGCGAAACCGCGCCGCGGCGCCGCCCCGCGCCCTTGAGGCCTCTATAACAACGCCTGTTGCCTAACCAAACAGGAATCGCGTGGCTCTGCCGCCACAGGCGCCGAAGGAACTGATCTCTGACCTGAATTGACCCTTAGGAGTCAGTTGACCTCCCGCCTGAGGCGACCTCTTACTCTGCGGACCGGTGTCTGCCCGAAAGGGTTCGCCGGCGCGTAAAGGGTCGAAAATGTTCAACCGCAAGGTCATGTCTGGGATCGGAGCCGCGCTTATCGCAAGCGTCGCGACCATGGCCCATGCCGAGACTGCGCGCCCCAAGGTCACCGATTTCACGGTCCGGGCTGAAGCCGCCCCTCAGGCCGCCGCCAAGTCCCTGAAGTTTGACGCCCGCAAGGGGCGCTGGGGCGTGACCCTGAACCTCGACCAGCCCACGACCCGTGACACCCAGTGGAACGATGTCCAGGCCGGTGCCTATTTCCGTGTGACCCCCAGCCTGCGCGTTGGCGGTGCCGTGGCCTTTGGTGACCGGATCAATCCGGCCATCAAGAAGACCCAGCCGGAAGAAAGCGCCCCGCGCGTCCGGCTCGAGACCGCTTTCAAGTTCTGAACCCGTCTATTCCGGCCAGACCCACCACGCCCGTCGGGATCATCCTGCGGGCGGTTTTGTCTGTGATGCCCCCCAGACCATAGACCGGGTAGATGCTATCCCGGCGGATCAATCCCGCCAGCTGCACGGGCCCCATGGGTCTGCCAGCCGAAGCGCTGCGGGATGGAAAAATGGCCGAGACCACCACCGCATCCAGCCCCGGGGCCCGCATGGCCCGGCCATTATGGGCCGCTGCGGTCAGGATCCAGCCGGGATTGCGGGCCCTCAGGCGCGGCGCCCGGCCCGCCATTCGCTCGGGAAGATGAAGTCCATCGGCACCAACCCGCCGGGCCAGGGACTCATCGGCCCCGATCAACAGTTTGAGGCCCTTTTCGCGGGCCACAGCTTTCAGCGCCAGGGCCACCCGTTCCGCCTCCGGGGCACCGAAGCTGCGATAGACGACGGCCGATCCCCTGGGCAAGCCTCGGGCAATGGTCACGGGATCGGGGGTCCGGTCAGGATCTGTGAAGAACAGCAGGCCAGGCAGGGGCTTGGCCCCGCCGGCGCGCCGCCTTAAGCACTGCGCCGTGCGCACCAATGTCCAGAAGCCGATGGAAATGACGAATACCCCTGCTCTTGAAGATGTCTTGGCGCGGATTGACCGGGCGGCGCAAGCGGCCGGGCGTGATCCGTCCACCGTTCAGCTGGTGGCGGTGTCAAAGACCCAGGCCTGGGAGCAGGTGGAACCTGTTCTGCGAGCTGGCCAGAGGGTCTTCGGCGAAAACCGGGTTCAGGAGGCCATGACCCGCTGGTCCGATCACCGCGAGGGGATCGAGCTCCATCTCATCGGCCCGCTCCAGACCAACAAGGTCAAGGAGGCCGTGGCCTTTTTCGATGTCATCGAGACCCTGGACAGGGAAAAACTGGCCCGCAGTCTGGCGGAGGAGATTGTGCGGAGCGGCAAGTCCCCCCGGCTCTATGTCCAGGTCAATACCGGGGAGGAACCCCAGAAGGCCGGGGTCCTGCCCGGCGAGGCTGACGCCTTCATCGCCCTGTGCCGGGGTGAACTGAAACTGCAGATCGAAGGCCTCATGGCCATTCCCCCGGCGGACCAGCCGGCGGGGCCGCATTTTGCCCTGCTGCGCAAGATTGCGGCCCGCAATGGGCTGGAACGGCTCTCCATGGGGATGAGTGGCGATTTCGAGACCGCCATCCGGTTCGGGGCCACCAGTGTACGGGTGGGCTCAGCCCTGTTCGGTGCGAGGCCTGCGCCTCAGGCCTGAACAATGGCCAGACTGTCCCCCGGGCTGGCCAGGGCCAGCAGCGCTTCAAGATCGGGACGGGTCAGGGCGATACAGCCTTCGGTGCCGGTAAAGCCTGGTCGAGCCAGGTGCAGGAAAATCGCAGATCCCATGCCGGATATCGGGGGATCGTCATTGTGCCCCAGGATCACGATCAGGTCATAGACCCCGTCCTCGCGCCACAGGTGCTCGGCACTGGCGGGATAGGGCAGGGGGACCGGCTGATTATAGAGGCGGTCCCCGGCGGCATCACACCAGCCATCATTGGGGGCGATGGGGGTGGCCGGCAAGACGGTCACGGGAACCGGACCCCGGTCTGGTCGGTAGAGCATACGACGGATCGCCCAGGTGCCCAGGGGACTGGCACCGTCACCTTCCCGCTTGTCTGAGGCCGGGCGCACCCCATTTTTACCCAGGGCACAGCGTGTCCAGCGTCCCGCAAGTTCGAAACGGCCGTCTGACATGGCTGTGAAGATCATAATCGCCTCCTCAAGCCCGCTT
>CAIYZB010000028.1 GCA_903930545.1 uncultured Alphaproteobacteria bacterium | reverse complement strand
TACAAGCCCAATGTGGATGCCTCCATCAGCGAGGAATTCGCCGGAGCCGCCTTCCGATTTGGCCACTCCATCGTCTCTGCCAACCTTCAGAAGATCGGGGAACAGGGCGAGGACACCGGCCCGGCCCTGAGCCTCAAGGATGCCTTCTTCCAGTCCACCGCCGGCTTTACGGCCGATGGGGGGGCCGACGGCCTTCTGCGGCACCTGTCCGGGGACCTTTCCAATGCCCTGGACGTTCACATCGTCGAGGATCTGCGCAACTTCCTGGATGTGCCACCGGTGGCCATGGACCTGGCGGCCATCAATATCCAGCGCGGACGTGATCTGGGTCTGGGGAGCCTGAACGAGACCCGCGTGGCCCTGGGCCTGAAGCCCTATGCCGACTTCAGCGACCTGACTTCTGACCCGGAAACGGCCGCCGCCCTCAAGGTGGCCTATGGCAATATCGATCTGGTCGACCTCTGGGTCGGAGGTCTGGCCGAGGACCACATGGCCGGAGCGATGATCGGCGAGACCTTCGGCATCATCATCGGCAACCAGTTCGAGGCCCTGAGGGACGGGGACAGGCTCTATTACGAGCGCCAGGGCTTTGACCGTGCCACCCTGGCCGAGATCGAATCCACCAGCCTGTCGGACATCATTCTGCGCAATACAGATACCGGCCACATCCAGGACGATGCCTTTGTCTATTATGACCGGCATGCCGGCGTGGCTGGGGGTGGTGAAGCCGAAAATCCCGACTCCCCGCAGCTGGTCATAGGCTCTGACGGCACAGATACCCTGACCGGCGGGGTCGCCGGTGATATCCTGGTCGCCGGAACCGGCCATCAATTGCTCACGGGCGGGGGTGGCCATGACACCTTCGTCTTCGACGGCCCGGGCACTTTTGCCACCATCACGGACTTCCGCCCCGGGGAGGACCAGCTCCGGTTCGACAATCTGGGCGGCGGACGAAACCTGCGGCTTCGCGTGCATGACGGCGACACCATCATCGACATCGGCGGCAGCCATATCGTCCTGGTGGGGGTGATGCCCCACCAGATCCAGCCACAGGACTTCACCTTCAATCCTTGAGGCACTCGGCACGGCGGCACTTTTCGGGTTGAATCCATCCCGCAGGTGCCGCCAACTGCCACGGTTACAAGGTGGGGGATGATCCGATGAAAATGCGCCGTCGACTGAGCGGACTGGCACTGGCCGGGATGATGGCGAGTTGTGCCACGGCAGCCCTGGGGGAGGGCTATAGCCCTGCCCAGATCGATGCCCTGAAGTCACAGGCTGTCGCCGGCGTCGAGGCCCGGGCCAAGCTGGCCCAGGTGATGAACGACACCATCTTCTCCTTCGGGGAACTGGCCTTCCAGGAGACCGAGACCTCGGCCTACATCACAGGCATCCTGGAGAAGAACGGCTTCAAGGTCGAACGCGGCATCGCCGGTCTGCCCACGGGCTGGAAGGCCACCTGGACCAATGGCACCGGAGGTCCGGTCATTGCGTTCGGCAGCGACATCGACTGCATTCCCAAGGCCAGCCAGAAGCCGGGCGTGCCCTGGCATGATCCCATCATCGCCGGCGCACCGGGACATGGCGAAGGCCACAATTCCGGTCAGGCCCTGAATGTGGTCGCGGCCCTGGCGCTCAAGGACATCATGATCCGCGAGCACATCAACGGCACCCTGGTGCTTTGGCCCGGCGTTGCCGAGGAGCTGGTGGCGGGCAAGGCCTATATGGTCCGCGACGGGGTCTTCAAGGGTGTCGACGCCACCATCTTCACCCATGTCGCCTCGAACCTGACCACCTCCTGGGGCCAGCCCAGCGGCACGGGTCTGGTATCCGTCAAATACAATTTCCACGGTGAGGCGGCCCACGCCGCCGGGGCCCCCTGGCGGGGCAAGTCGGCCCTGGATGCGGTCGAACTGATGGACATGGGCTGGAACATGCGCCGGGAGCATCTGCGTCCGGAACAGAGGTCACACTATGTGATCTCCGACGGCGGCGATCAGCCCAATGTCGTGCCCTCCGAGGCCAGTGTCTGGTACTTCTTCCGGGAGCAGTCCTTCGAGGCCATCCAGAAGAACTTCCAGATCGCCAACAAGATCGCCCAGGCCGCCGCCGACATGACCGACACCAAGGTCGATCACCAGATCATCGGCACCGCAGCACCGCAGCACTTCAACCGCCCCATGGCCGAGGCCGCCGAGGCCAATATCCAGAAGATCGGCCTTCCCGCCTGGACGCCAGAGGAACAGGCCTTTGCCAAGGCCGTCCAGCGCAATCTGGGGGGCAAGGAAACCGGTCTGGACACCAAGCTCAAGGGGCTGGAAGCCCCGCCGGAAAAGCCGGAGAGCGGCGGGTCCGATGATATCGGCGACATCTCCTGGACCATGCCGACCATCACGATCCGCTATCCGGCCAATATCCCGGACCTGCCCGGCCACCACTGGGCCAATGCCATTTCCATGGCCACGCCCATTGCCCACAAGGGCGTCGTCGCCGGGTCAAAGGCCGTGGCCATGACAGCCCTGGACCTGCTGACCCGGCCGGACCTGATGGCTTCGGCCAAGGCCTATTTCAAGGATGTGCAGAACAAGGACCAGCACTACCTGCCGGTCCTGACGGCCGCGGACAAACCCCAGATCCAGATCAATACCGAGACCATGGCGACCTATCGGCCGGAGATGCGCAAATACTATTACGACGCCAAGCGCTACCCGACCTATCTGCAGCAGCTGGGGATATCCTGGCCTCCGACGCAGCTTGCTCCCCCCGAAGCCGCCGCGCCGAAGGCCCCGTAAACCCTAGTGCGCCTGCAGCGATGCCTTGGCGTTTTCACGCCTGGTGTTGCTGCGGAAGGCCAGGACCTGGGGCACGGCGACAGGTGCCGCCTTATTGCCCCAGGCAGAGCGGATATAGGTCAGGATTGCGGAGACCTCGGTATCGCTGAGATCGTTCTGGAAGGCCGGCATGCCGCCCCGGCCATTCAGAATCCGGGTAATCGGTTCCTTGGGATCGCCCAGGACAACCTTGCTGCCCGCCAGGGCTGGGAAGGCCCCGGCTACGCCCTTGCCGGTAGGCTGATGACAGGCTGCGCAATTGTCGAGGAACAGCTGCCGACCATCCGCGGCGAGAGCCGGGCTGGCCACAGCACTGACAAGCCCGAGGGCGGCGAAAAGAGAAACAAGCGACTTCATCACAACTGTCCTAGGCCGCATGCACGCGGGCGTGGAGTTTCGCAATCTGCTGCCAGGCACTCTCGATAGCCCCGGCCTGCCAGCCAGTGAGGTAGCTCAAGTGCTCGCCCGCCAGATAGAGGCGGCCATCAGGTTCGCAGAGGATCGGATAGGCACTCTGACGGCCCTCGTCGCTCCACTGGGCCCAGCCCCCCAGATTGTGCTCGATCCGATGCCAGGCCGCCGAGAAGGAGGTTTCGATATTGCTGGAATAGCCCTCGAAGACCTTGTCGCCTGCCCGGCCGGCCAGGGCCTGGCGCTCCTTGGGGCTGAGGGCTGAGACCTTCGCAGCCTGAGCCCCGAACTGGTAGTAACCGAGGATCACGCCCTTCTTGGACTGCCAGCCGGTGGAGGGCAGGTTCATGCTGCCGATCTCCGGATTGTCCGTATAGATATGACCGCCATAGATGTGGTGGTCTTCCTCCCAGAAACGGCGCTTCATCTGCAGGCCGATCTTGCCCACCAGGGCATAGGCGACCTCACCAATGGCCTGCTTGAAGGGCTTGGAGACCTCCACATCCATCTGACGCAGAACGGAAAGCGGGATGGTGCAAATGCAGTAGTCAGCCTTCACCTTGCCGGTCTGGCCATCCTCGTCCTCATAGGTGACCACGACCCCCTTGTCGTTCTGGCGGAAGGATTTCACCTTGGTGGAATAGCGGATGAGGTGGCTCACGGCCCCCTCAAAGCCCTTGGCAAGCCGGTCCATGCCGCCGACAGGCTGGAACATGGTGCGCTGCTGCTCATGGCCGGTAACCGAGGCCAGGGTCTTCCAGGCCCCCGAATGCAGGACGTCGCTAAAGGCGAAGGGCTCTGACTCCTTGCCGGGCCCCGGATTGACCCCCGCGCCGGGATTGACAGCAAAGCCCCGCCCCTCGGTGCCACGATAGGCCAGGTCATTGGTCAGATAGCCCTCATGGACCAGATAGGCGATGAGGGTGTCGCGGTCATCGGCGCTCATCTGCTGGTCCAGTGCCCCCTGCTTCAGGGTCTTGGCCAGCATTTCGGCAGCGCCGCCACGCACATCCGCGGCGATCTGGCCCTTTCGCACCGGCTTGCCAGCCAGAGGACCTGAGCCCTTTTCAAACATCACATAGGAGGCGTCATTGTCATTGACGAAGACCTCCAGGGGGACGTTGAATTCTTTGGTATAATGCAGGGTGGAGCGGTGGTGGTAGGGGATCCGCCAGGGACCGTGGTTGATGTAGAGTCCGTCATCAAAGTCGCAGTTCTGGGTCTCGCCCCCCAGTTCATTGAGCTGGAACCCCTTGCGGGCAGTCTGGCAACGGCCGCCGGCAAAGCTTCGGGCTTCCAGCACGGTGACCTGATAGCCGGCCCGGGTCAGCTCATAGGCCGCGGTCAAGCCCGCGAGACCAGCCCCGAGGACGACGACCTTCTTGCCGCCACCCCCGGACAGATCCGGCGGTGCCGTCGCCGCTGAGGCGATATCAAAGCCCAGCGCGCTCATGCCCGCCATCAGCAGGGCGGACCCACCAACGCTGCTCAAGCCCTCCAGGAACATCCGCCGCGAAAAACCGCGGCCGCCGCCGAAAAATTTCTGAGTCATGGCCCTCACTCACACCTGCAATGAGAGCCATGGACGGGGTGCGGCCCTCCGGAGACAACGGCTATCTGACCGGTGTCTGCTGCAGTGCAAAAGATGCGCAATGGGTGGGCGGATTGTGCAGAACGTGGACTGCCACTGTGCAGTCAGGACCGACGGGCAGCGAAATCAGGCCCCGAGGCCCTCTCGCAGGTCGAGGATCAGGTCGACATATTCATCGCCGGTGAAACGCAGGGGCTCGATCCCCTTGGAGCGGTACTTCCAGAATTCCACCGAGTGTTCCAGCATGCCGACATATTCCCCCATCTCGATGAAGGTCTCCGGCGCGGTCAGCAGGAAAGCGCGGAACCCTGAGGGATTCTGCTGGCGGGTCAGCTCGCGATAGGCCTGATCATAGGCCCGGATACGGTCTGACACCGTGTTGAAATAGTCCGAAATCTTGGCACCGATGGTGCGGATCACCCCGTAGGACCCCTCGATCTGGTCCGGGGTGATGTTGCGCTTGGGGCGGATCGAGACGATGCCGCTCAGCAGGCCGGGGAGATCACCTTCAACCTTCTTGGCCAGCCACTTGTAATAGAGCAGGCCTTTCCAGCCGAACATGCCGTCGCGGAACTGCTCCTTGGTCATGCGCAGGGTCATCTGGAGCGGGGCCAGATCGTCGTCATAATTGGACGCCAGCATCTTGCGCACCAGACGCAGCACTGCCTGGTTGGACTCCACCCCGGACAGGGAAATGGAGACCAGCATGCTGATTTCCTGGAAGACGAATTCCTCCATGCCGGCGATCATGGACGGGGTCAGTTCGAAATAGCGGTCGTCAGGATTGCGCCCGATCTTGGCCATCCATTCCTTGAACAGGAAGGGGTCGAAGGACGGGATCTTGTCGAGCTCCCGCAGCAGCTTGACGTCTGGCGAGGCCTCGACATCCCGGATGCCGGTGGCCTCGGCAATGATCGGTTCGAAATTGACCTGGCCAATAAAGACCGATTTGCCGCCAACCCCGAGATTGGCCGGGTCGATGGGAATGATGAGCTTGGTGGCTGTCAGGCGCCGGCTGGGGAACACATCCTGTTCATTGGCCCGCAGGCGGTGCTTGATCACAAAGGTCTTGTTGAGCACCGGGGTGGTGAACAGGGTCGGGTGCAGGGGCACCTTGGCCTTTTCGGCGGCGTCATGGGCCCGGATCAGGTTCAGGACACGCGAAGACGATTTGGCCGTCATCAGACTGGCCAGGCTCCGCATTCCGCGTTCTGAAAATGATTTGGCCACGCACCCGCTTCCTGGACCCGATATCCACGGATTCGGGTAATGCAGCGGGTCGCGAGTTTCAGCAAGGCCCCCTGGCGACCCGATCTGGGTCTCAACCGCCGAGGGAGCAGATAATCAGCCTGCGGCAATCGCCTGCCACGCAAACCCCCGTTGCCACGGAGGGCGATTTGGCTTTTCAGTGTCGCCGCGCCCCGCGTTCGATGGGGCGGTGAACAGTCCGGGGGTGGAACCATGCACTATAGCGAGCTGAAGACGGCCTGGACCGAGCTCACGGGCCCAGGGGCGCCCTTTGAAATTGTCACCCTGCCGGTCCTGGGACAGCAGCTGCGGGCCTACAAGAACGCCCCACCCACCATTCGTCACTTCTGGCTGTCCACCGCCGCCTATGGTGACCGGACCTATCTGGTCTATGGCGATGAGCGCATCAGCTATGCCGAGGCCCATGTCCGGGTCGCCGCCATTGCCAACTGGATCCTGGACTCGGGCGTGAAACCCGGCGACCGCGTGGCCATCGCCATGCGCAACTATCCGGAATGGATGCTGATCTACTGGGCCTGCGCCTGCATCGGCGTCGCCGCCGTGGGCATGAATGCCTGGTGGGTGCCGGAAGAGATGGCCTATGCCTTCAAGGACTCCGCCCCCAAGATCATTTTCTGCGACCCGGAACGGCTGGAACGCATCATCGAGCGTCCGGACATCGCTGGGGACGCCAAGGTCGTCGTCACCCGCGCCAAGGCCGTCCCGGCCGGCATGACGGACTATGCCGAGGTGCTGGCCCGGGGTGGCAACCTGCCCGAGGTCGCCGTCGACCCGGAAGCCGATGCCTGCATCTTCTACACCTCCGGCACGACCGGAAACCCCAAGGGTGCCCAGCTGACACACCGGGGTTGCATGTCCAACCTGATGAACATGATGTTCTCCGGACAGGTCCAGGGTCTGGCGACCCAGCGCGCCACAGGAGTCCAGCCTCCCGCCACTCCGCCGATCCCCGTTTCCCTGATCACCACCCCCCTCTTCCACGTCACCGCGAATAACTGCGGTGCCTATCTGACCACCGCCGCGGGCGGCACGATCGTCCTGATGTATCGCTGGGATGCCGGCGAGGCCCTGAAGCTGATCGAGCGGGAAAAGGTCAGCGCCATGAGCGGCGTGCCGGTCATGTCCCGGGAACTGATCACCCATCCCGACTTCGCGAACACTGACCTTTCGAGCCTGCAGAGCCTCGGCGGTGGCGGAGCCCAGCTGCCCCCGGACCTCGTGGCCAAGATCGACGGAGCCGTAAAGACCGCCCGACCCAATACCGGCTATGGCATGACCGAGACCTGCGGGATCATCACCTCGGTCTCGGCGGACTTCTTCGTCGACAAGCCCGAAAGCTGCGGCCCGGCCATGCCGAGTTTCGAAGCCAAGTGCGTGGATGATGACGGCAATACCGTCCCCACGGGCGAAGTGGGCGAGCTTTGGGTCAAGGGCACCTCGGTGATCAAGGGCTATATCAACCGCCCCGAGGCCACGGCCGAAAGCATCACCGATGGCTGGCTTCACACCGGCGACGTGGCCAGGATCGACGAGGACGGCTTCATCTTCATCGTCGATCGCAAAAAGGACATGGTCCTGCGCGGCGGTGAGAACGTCTATTGCGCCGAGGTCGAGGCCGCCATCTATCGCCATCCCGCCGTGGCTGAATGCACGGTCTTCGGCGTGCCCGATGCCCGTCTGGGCGAAGAGGTCGGCGCCGCCGTCGTCCTGCGCCCGGGCCATAGCCTGACTGGTGATGCCCTGCGGGAGCACTGCGCGGCCATCATGGCCAAGCACAAGTCCCCCCGCTATGTCTGGGTCCTTACCGAGGCCCTGCCCCGCAATGCCAATGGCAAGTTCCTGAAGCGCGAGCTGCGGGAAAGCCTCAAGCCCGCCGACGCCATCTAGTCCTCGGACATCAGGGCCTGGACTGCCGCCAGGTCCTGAACGATGTGGCCGAGTGACTTGTAGACTGTGACCTGATCAGCCGACTGACGACCGGCGATCTTTCCGTCCAGGACCTCGCCGATCTCGCCGACGACGTGGTGATCCCCGATCAGGCCAGCGGCCCTGGCCCTCAGGAACTCTGCTCCCTGGGCCAGAACACCCTCGCGGCTGTCGGCAATGAAGCGGGACCGGGCCACGAGGTCGTTGTCCACCTCGACCGGCCCGGCAAAGCTGGAGCCCACCAGGTTCAGGTGGGTGCCCGCCGCGACCCAGGCATCCAGCAGGATGGGCTCCTTCGCGCTGGTGAGGGTACAGATGATCT
>CAIYZB010000027.1 GCA_903930545.1 uncultured Alphaproteobacteria bacterium | reverse complement strand
GTCGGGCAAGGTTCTGGCGACCAAGCCGGTCCCGGCGCTGAAGGCCCCTTCGAACCTGGAACCTCAAACCGCGACAGTGTGGCTGAAGGTCCCCAAGGGCGCTTTACGGGTCCGCCTTTCCCTGTCGGGTGCGACGGAAATCACCCAGATGAACAACGCCCAGCCCCTCAGCCGGGACGCAGGACGGCCCTAGGCCGACGGCGCACCCAGCCTGCCGAAGGGTGCCCCAGCACCCTGAAGCACGGCGCGATGATAGCGGGGCCAGAGATAGGGGACCCCAGGACGCTGCTGCTCCAGGCGAAGGGCTCCCAGACCTTCGGCGGCATAGCGGGCGGGGGACGTGGCGATCCGGGCCACATCTGCCTCTATGGTGATGAAGGCGATGGACTGGCCCTGGATTTCGGTAAGGGTGGCCACAGCCTCATCCTGGCTCCAGCCCAACAGGTTCAGGCCGATATCGGCTACAATCCTGCCCATCCTGAACAGACGCCATTGCAGAAATCCGATCTCGCCCAGGGGGTCATGTCGATAGGCCCCAAGGTCAGAACAGAGCAGCTCGGCATAGATGGCCCAGGCCTCGAAAAGGGCAGGGGGTGACTGAACGGGGCCTACGCCCTGGCCCCCGGAAGCAGGGACCGTCATCTGGAACAGGTGCCCGGGGTCAACTTCATGGAAGGCGACGCTGGGCAGGGTCCAACTCGGCCGGTTCCTGATGGCTTTCAGGTCGACGACATAGCTTCCCGCCTCATTGCCCTTCGGGGCGATACGATAGCCGCCCCGACCCGCGGCCTCATCTGCGGCGGACATCCGTTGCACCCGGGCCGGAAGGGCTGGCAAGCCACCCAGCACCGGCCTCAGGCGGGACGCAAGGCGCTCAAGGGTCGCGTTCATTTCCGACACAGCCTGATCGCGTCCCGCATCGCTGTCCGGATAAAGATAGTCCTCCCGGCCCGACAGCTCCCTCAGCCTTCGGGCCACCGATCCCGCGGAAAGGCCGGAAGCCCGCAGCAGTCTGTCCGCCCGACCCTGGGCTAAGGCGATCGCCCGGCGCGCAGCCCGCAGGGCCCATGCGGCCCCAACCTTGCCACCCATGGCCGTTTCGAGGCGGGCCTCGAAATCACCGGCGCGGGCAGATCCCGTAGGAGCGATGGCCAGGGGGGCCGCAAGGATAGCGCGTCGGCTCAGGGTCATTCCGGTCAGGCTAGCGCCGAAAAGGGCCGGATGCTACCGGTGTCATAGGTCATGGGGATGGAAACATGGATCAGGCCCGGCGGGATCTGCTGATGGGTATGGGCGGCATCGCAGCCCTGTCACTGGCTGGCCCGGGGCGGGCAGATACAGGATCAACGGTCTTTACCCACAAGGGACCGGTCCGAGGCTATGTCGATCAGGGGATCTCAGTCTTCAAGGGGATTCGCTACGGGGCGACGACCGCGGGGCGTCGTTTCCAGGCCCCTGAGGAGCCTGTCGCCTGGGCAGAAACCGTCGACGCTTTCGACTATGCCCCGGCGAGCCCTCAACGCGGTTCTGGCGGGGCGACGAGTGAAGACTGTCTCTGCCTCAACGTCTGGACCCCAGGCGCGGGAGACGGGCAGAGGCGACCGGTCATGGTCTATATCCACGGCGGGGCCTATGCGACGGGGTCTGGCTCTGACCCCCTGTATGACGGGGTAAGGCTGTGCCGGCGCGGGGATGTGGTGGTGGTGACGATAAACCACCGCCTGAACCTTTTCGGTTATGCCTATCTGGCCAGGCTGGTCCCCGGCTTGAAGGACAGTGGCAATGCCGGTCAACTGGACCTGATCCTCGCCCTGAGGTGGATCCAGCGCAACATTGCCGTGTTCGGCGGTGATCCTGACCGGGTGATGGTCTTTGGCCAGTCCGGCGGAGGGGCCAAGATCGCCACCCTCATGGCCATGCCGGCGGCCAGGGGCCTGTTTCATCGGGCAGCAACCATGAGCGGTCAGCAGGTCACGGCCAGTGGCCCGGCCCATGCCACCCAGCGCAGCCTGGCCTGGCTTGAGAAGCTTGGTCTGGCCCCGACCGAGGCCGGAAAGGTCGCTGATCTTCCGACCGACGTCCTGCTGGAGGCGGCCAGGATCGAAGATCCGATCCTGGGATTTGGGGGGCTGTATTTCGGGCCTGTCCTGGACGAGCAAAACCTGTCGAGACACCCTTTCTATCCGGATGCTCCCGGACAGTCCGCGCAGATCCCGATGATCATCGGCAATACCCATGACGAGACCCGGGCCTTCATTGCGACGCCACAGAACCTTGCCGTGACCTGGGAAACCCTGGAATCGCGGCTGACCCTGGCCAATATGCGTGTCGACATCGATCCGGCCACGGTAGTGGCCACCTATCGCCAGCTCTACCCCCACTATTCCCCAAGTGACGTCCTGTTTTCCGCCACTACCGCGGCCAGATCCTGGCGCGGGGCAATCATCGAGGCCGAGGCCCGGGCCCGCAGCGGATCAGAGGCCTGGGTCTATCAGCTGGACTGGGCCTCACCGCGGGATGGCGGACGGCTGGGAGCCCCCCATATGAGCGACATCCAGCTGGTCTTCGACAATATCGGCAAGCCCGGAGCCACGGCGATCGGCCCAGAGGCCAAGCCCATGGCGGACATGATGAGTGAGGCCTTCATCGCCTTTGCCAGGACCGGTGATCCGAATTCGCCGGGTCTGCCGCATTGGGAGCCCTATGGTCTGGCGCGGCGACAGACCCTGGTCTTCGATATCCCGCCAAGGCTCGTGGACGATCCGCGGGGGGCGGAGCGGCGCTTTTTCGAAAAGGTGCCCTATGTCCAGCCCGGGACCTCAGCCTGCCTAGCGGATGGCCCGGCCGCCCCGCTCGGCAATGACG
>CAIYZB010000026.1 GCA_903930545.1 uncultured Alphaproteobacteria bacterium | reverse complement strand
GGCTCCGAAATGGGCGAGGGTATGAAGGGGCTGTCGGCCAGATACATGGTGGAGGCCGTGGAAGCCTCTCTGACCCGACTGCAGACTGACCGGATTGACCTTTACCAGTCCCACCGGGACGATCCTGATACCCCGCAGGAAGAGACGGCCGAGGCCTATGAACGTCTGGTCAAGGCCGGGAAGGTCCGGGCCATCGGATCGTCCAATTTCGAACCCGCCCGACTGACGTCGGCCCTCGAGGTCTCCGAACGCCTCGGCGTCGCGCGCTACCAGTCCGAACAGCCCCTCTACAATCTCTATGACCGGGCAGGTTTCGAGGCCGGGCTGCAGCAGGTCTGTATCGATAACGAGGTCGGGGTCATTCCCTATTACGGTCTGGCCAGCGGCTTTTTGACGGGCAAGTACCGCTCGGAGGAAGACCTGTCCAAGAGCCCCCGTGGCCGCGGTGCCAAGCGCTATCTGGACGAGCGGGGCCTTCGGATCCTGGCTGGCCTCGACGCGGTGTCTGCCGGCCACCAGGCCACCCCCGCCCAGGTGGCCCTGGCCTGGGTCATGGCCCAGCCGGGTCTGACCGGTCCCATCGCCTCGGCCACCAGTGTCGAGCAGCTGAACGAGCTGATGGGCTCTGCGCGCCTGACCCTGTCGGCCGAGGATTTGGCGGTTCTGGACAAGGCCTCGGCCCCGGCCTGAGGCCTACCAGTCGATGGCCTGACCATCCCAGGCAAAGAAGCCGCCGGTATCTGCCGGGGTCAGGCCGTCTATGACCCCAAGCAGGGCCCGGGCGGAGCGTTCAGGCGTGAACAGCTTTTCAGCCGGCGTGCCGGACTGGAAGGGCTGGCTGAGGGTTGTGTCAACAGTGCCCGGGTGCAGGGCCACGCAGATGCTGTCGGGCCGGGAGCGGGTCTGTTCCACGGCCAGGGTGCGGATCACCTGGTTAAGGGCGGCCTTTGAGGCGCGATAGCCGTACCAGCCCCCCAGGCGATTATCGCCGATACTGCCGACCCGCGCCGACAGGGCGGCAAAGACCGATCGGCTGTTGCGCGGCATGAGGGGGGCAAAGTGCTTGGCCACCAGGGCCGGGCCTATGGTGTTGATCTGGAAGGCGCGAGCCAGGGCCGCAGGATCCAGGGAACGGTAGGTCTTTTCCGGGGCCTTGAGGTCCCCGGTCGCCACAATCACCAGGCTGACATCCCGACATTGGGCCGCGGCCTCCGCGATGCTGGCTTCGTCCGTGAGGTCCAGGGCCAACCAGTCGGTGGCGAGATCCTTGGCAGGCGCGCTGCGGGACAATGACCAGCAGGTCTCGAAGGCCCGGGAGGCCCGCACAGAGCGGGCGAGGGCGGCCCCGATCCCGCCGCTGGTTCCGATGATGACTGCCTGACTCATGAAGCCAGATAGTCAGGCTATGCGGCGCCCGTCGAGGGTGGCCAGACGCAGGCGCGGGGTTTCTTCATTGGCGGCCCGGGTGGAGCGGATGGACTGGATAGCCATTTCCAGGGCCGGACGGCCCATGAGGCGCGAGACCATACCCAGGGGCTGATAGAGACAAAGGAAACGCTCGGGGCTTTCATCCGCACCCGCCAGGGGGGCCATGAGGATCTCCATGGGCAGGGTCGGGCCATCGGTGCGGACCTCCACCGTCATGACGATGGGTTCGGGGCGACGGCGCGCGGTCTCCAGGGCGATCTGGATTTCCATCCGGTCGCGGGCCTGGAACAGGCCAAGCCCGTTCTGCTGGCGCAGGTCGCGGCCATGCAGGTCGGCCACAAACCCTCCTGCCAGACGAACCGGATACTGACCCGTGGATTGACGGCCCAGGATCAGGATCTGGGACAGGAGTTCGGAGAAGTCGGCCGGATTGACGGCAGTCCGCGGCGGCAGGCCGGTGGGGCCGCGACGCTCATGCCAATAGTCTATCAACCGTTCTGTATTTGAATGGAACATCCCGACACGGGCTCCGGTTTCGCCAATCGCGGCCACACCGGGCTTGCAGGCAGGTTCGTGCCAGGGGGTCAGACGTCCCGGAACGAGACAAATCGGGACGGAAACTCGCCCCCGGCGTGATTCTTGCAGGGCTGTGGCGATGCCTTTGAGGAGGGGCTGTGCATGAAGACCCGTTCGACCCTTCTGGGCCTTTTGCTGGGCCTTGGCCTGGTTTTCCTCGCCACGGGCGTGCCCCATGCGGCCTTTGCCCAGTGCTGTGTGACGCCGCCGACCAGCTGCTGCACACCTCCTGAACCGCCGCCGGTCTGCTGCACTCCGCCGGCCCCGCCGCCCTGCTGCACCCCGCCGACACCCCCCACACCTCCGCCGGGTCATGGCGGCGGCGGTGGTCGTGTGAACGTCAATGTCCACGTTTCATCGGTGAATGTGGCCATCGCCAATTCCTCGGCCTCCGCCACGGCTAATGCCGGGGGCAACGGCTCCGGTAGCGGCGGGAGCACAGTCTATTACGGCGGCGGCGGTGGAGGCGGCGGCTATTCGCCCCCCATGGCCACCGGTATGGTCCAGCTCAATGTCGAAGGCCCGCGCCGCATGCGCAAAGTCGCCTATGAGGCCACCCGCCGTCGCATTGATCGGGTGGTGATCCAGGCCGTCTGCCTCGACGATCGCCAGATCCCCCATGCCGCCTCCCAGGTCACCCCCGACCGCGAGATCGATGAGACCTATGAGGGCGAGCTCTATCGCTGCATTTCCGGCACCTGGCTGCAGGCCACCATTGCGTCCTATCAGGGCCAGGTGGACTTCTCCTCCGGCAAGAGCCTGGTCTGCCGCAAAAATGACGCCCTGGTCCGCCTGGCCGATGGCCGGGTCGAGTGCCGTCCCCAGCGCCCGGGACGTGACTGCAATGAACGCTCCCTGCTGCGCCGCTATGGCGCCGGGATCAAGATCCTGACCATGACCCTGGTGGAGACCTATACGGCCTATCGCGAGGAGGTTGACCGCTCCGAGACCAGCGTCGCCACCACCATGAGCCTGGATGGCGGGGTGGGCGGCACGGTCTACTAATCGACCGCTTGACTGGCCTTGAGTCCTCAAGGCCTAGTCCCCCCATTCGATTGGGGAGAATTGCCGTGAAGCTTTATAATTCCGTGGGTCCGAACCCGCATGTGGTGCGGATGTTTGCCGCCGAAAAAGGGATCGACCTGGCTCGCCAGGACGTCAATCTCATGGCCGGCGAGAACCGCAAGCCGCCCTATAACGAGACCGTCAATCCGGCTGGCCAGCTGCCGGCCCTGGAACTCGACAATGGCAAGACCATCGCCGAGATCACGGTCATCTGTGAGTATCTTGAGGAAACTCATCCCACCCCGGCCCTGATCGGCACCACGCCCGAAGAACGAGCCGAGGCCCGGATGTGGACCCGCCGCATCGATCTCGGGATCTGCGAGCCCATGGGCAGCGGTTTCCGCGCCTCGGAAGGCCGTGGCCTTTTCGAAAGCCGCATGAAGCTGGTGGGCCCGGAAGGGGCTGCCGATCTGAAGGCCATCGCCCAGGACAAGATCCTCTGGCTCGACAGCCAGATGGGCGACAACGAATTCGTCTGCGGCAATCGCCTGACCCTGGCTGACTTCCTGCTGTTCGGCTTCCTGAAGTTCGGGGCTGGCGTGG
>CAIYZB010000025.1 GCA_903930545.1 uncultured Alphaproteobacteria bacterium | reverse complement strand
GCCACCAGATCCATGGCCCCGCCCATGCCCTTGACCATCTTGCCAGGCACCATCCAGTTGGCGAGGTCGCCATCCGCCGAGACCTGCATGGCCCCCAGGATGGACAGGTCGATGTGACCGCCGCGGATCATGGCAAAGCTGTCGGCGCTGGAGAAATAGGATGAGGCGTCCAGCTCGGTGATGGTCTGCTTGCCGGCATTGATCAGGTCGGCATCTTCCTCACCCTCATAGGGATAGGGGCCCATACCCAGCATGCCGTTTTCCGATTGCAGGGTGACGTGCATGCCTTCGGGAATGAAGTTGGCCACCAGGGTCGGAATGCCGATCCCTAGGTTCACATAATAGCCGTCTCGCAGTTCGCTGGCCGCCCGCGCGGCAATCTCGTCCCGGGACCAGGCCATCAGGCGTCCGCCTTTGCTTCGCGCGGCCGGGTGGTGACCCGTTCGATGCGCTTTTCGTATTTCGCCCCACCGACGATGCGATCCACATAGATGCCAGGGGTATGGATGTTGTCCTTGTCGAGGCTGCCGGTGGGCACCAGGTGCTCTACCTCTGCGACACAGAACCGCCCGGCCGTGGCCATCATCGGATTGAAGTTCCGGGCGGTCTTTCGATAGACCAGATTGCCCTCGGCATCGCCCTTCCAGGCCTTGACGATGGACAGGTCCGCCACAAGGCCCCGCTCCATCACATAGAGTTCGCCGTCGAAGTCGCGGACTTCCTTGCCTTCGGCCACCAGGGTGCCGACCCCGGTCTTGGTATAGAAGGCCGGGATACCTGCCCCACCGGCGCGGATGCGCTCGGCCAGGGTGCCCTGGGGATTGAATTCCAGCTCAAGCTCGCCGGACAGATAGAGCCGCTCGAAGAGCTTGTTCTCGCCTACATAGGAGCTGATCATCTTCTTGATCTGGCCGCTCTCCAGCAGGATGCCCAGACCGAACCCGTCGATCCCGGCGTTGTTGGAGACCACGGTCAGGTCTCGGGTTCCTGCCTCGCGGATCGCCGCGATCAGGGTTTCCGGGATGCCGCAGAGGCCAAAGCCCCCCGCCATGATGGTCATGCCGTCGAAGAGGTGGCCCGCGAGGGCGTCCACGGCGGTCTTTTGAACCTTGTCAGCCATGATCAAACCTTACGCCGCAGTGCAGCATTTGAAAATGCCCTGACTGGACAATTAGAGGGTCTAGATTTTTCGCCTGAGCGAATCCGGGGGGCCGGGCCATAGTGCCCAGAATGGTGTGGCGCGAGGGACCCCGATGAACGGACAGGATCTTCTGGTCCAGGCCCTAGTCTATCTGACCGCCGGGGTGGTCTCGGTGCCGATCGCCAAGCGCCTCGGCCTGGGTTCAGTCCTGGGCTACCTCTTCGCAGGCGTGATCGTCGGGCCCTTCGTCCTGAACCTGGTGGGCGAGGCCCACGACGTCATGCGCTTTGCCGAGTTCGGGGTGGTCATCCTGCTCTTCCTCATCGGGCTGGAAGTCAGGCCCGCCCTCCTCTGGCGCATGCGCACGGCCATTTTCGGACTGGGGGGTGCTCAGCTGGTCCTGACCGCCCTGGCCTTCGGAGCCGCCGGCCTGGCCATGGGTCTGGACTGGCGCACGGCCCTGGCGGCCGGCCTGATCCTGGCCATGTCCTCCACCGCCATCGTCCTGGCCAATCTGGAGGAGCGGGGACTGCGCAGTGGCCCCGTAGGCGAGGCCACCTTCGGCGTTCTTCTGTTCCAGGACCTGTCGGTCATTCCCCTCTTCGCCCTCCTGCCCTTGCTGGCCGTCACCGCGCCGGGAGCTGTGGCCAGTCAGGAACAGGCGGCGGGGCTTCTGGACGGCCTGCCTGTCTGGCTGAGGATCCTGGCGATTTTTGCCGCCGTGGGTGCCGTGGTGGGGGGCGGTCGTTACCTGATCCGGCCCATTTTCCGTTACATCGCCGCAGCCCGTCTGAGAGAGATCTTCACAGCCTTTGCCCTTCTGCTGGTTGTGGGGGTGGCGGCCCTTATGCAGCTGGTGGGCCTGTCGCCTGCCCTGGGGGCCTTCCTGGCCGGGGTGGTCCTGGCCGAGAGCGAGTTCCGCCGTGAGCTCGAGACCGATATCGAGCCCTTCAGGGGGCTCCTGCTTGGCTTGTTCTTCATCACGGTCGGCGCAGCCCTGGATTTCGCCATTGTTCTGGAACAGCCGGCCCTGCTGGTGGGGCTGGTCCTGGGTCTGGTGGTGATCAAGACCCTGGCCATGTATGTATCAGCCCGCCTGTTCGGCACCCCGCATCTGGCGGCCATGACCACCTCGGTTTCCCTGGCCCAGGGCGGTGAGTTCGCCTTCGTCCTGCTGGGATTCACCGTGGCGGCAGGGGTGCTCGAGGGCGAGATGTCCCGCCTGCTCACGGCCACGGTCGCCCTGTCCATGGCCGCCACCCCCCTGGTCTTTGCCCTCTATGAATCCCTGATCCTCAACAGGGTGGGACCGGCGGCAGAGGAACCGGAGAACAAGCCTTTTGACGAGGGCGATCCCGACGTGATCGTTGCCGGATTTGGCCGCTTCGGTCAGGTGGCCACCCGGATGCTGCTGGCCAATGACTTCAAGGTCGTGACCCTGGATTCCTCCATCGAGCAGATCGACCTGCTGCGGCGGTTCGGCCGGGAGGTCCACTATGGCGATGCCAGTCGTCTGGACCTGCTGCGCACGGCAGGGGCCGACCGGGCCAGGCTGTTGCTCATCGCCATTGATGACCGCGACAAGGCCGTGGAGATGGTGGAAGCGGCCCGCGAAGCCTTTCCCAACCTGACCATCATCGCCCGGGCCTGGGATCGCCGCCACGCCTATGACCTGTTGAGCAAGGGCGCCCATGAGGTGGAGCGCGAGACCTTCGAGGCCGGTCTGATGTTCGGTCTGAAAGCCCTTCGCAGACTGGGCTTCAGCCCCCGCAGGGCTGCCACGGCCACCAGCCTCTTCCGCAAGCACGACATTGCAAGCTTTGAACGCCTGGCCCCGCTCTGGGGTGAGGAACGCTACATCCTGGCCAGCCGAGATTCCGCCGAGACCATGGAACGCCTGCTCCGGGCCGACCTTGACCAGATGGAGGTGGACGAGGATGACGAGGCCAGCGACAACCCGACGCGACAGGCCTCCTGACCCCGAACCCCGAGTTTCCGATGAGCTATAACACCCTGAAATACGAGGTCGCGGACCGCGTCCTGACCCTGACCCTCAACCGTCCCGAGGCCCTCAATGCCTTTACGGTGGAGATGGCCCACGAGCTCATCGCCGCCTTTGAACGGGCCAGCGAGGATGACGAGGTCGGCGCGGTCATCGTGACGGGTGAGGGCCGGGCCTTCTGTGCCGGCATGGACCTGTCCAGCGAAGGCAATGTCTTCGGCCTCGACGAAACTCAGTCCCCCACCCTTTCGGACATGACCGAGCGCCTGGAAGATCCCGCGATCCGTGACGGGGTGCGCGACACCGGCGGGCGGGTGACCCTGGCCATCTATAACTGCAAGAAGCCGGTCATTGCCGCGATCAACGGGGCTGCGGTGGGCATCGGGGCCACCATGACCCTGGCCATGGATTTCCGCCTGGCTTCGGAAAAGGCCCGGATGGGCTTTGTGTTCGGCAAGCTGGGCATTGTGCCCGAGGCCTGTTCCAGCTGGTTCCTGCCCCGCCTGGTTGGCCCGCAGCAGGCCCTGGAATGGGTGCTGTCAGCCGACATCTTCGATGCTGCCGAGGGCCTGCGCGGCGGTCTTTTCCGCTCGATCCACGCGCCGGAAAGCTTGCTGGAAGACGCCCGCAAGCTGGCTCACCGCTTCATCGATGGCCGGTCTCCGGTTGCCGTGGCCCTGACCCGCCAGATGCTGATCCGCAATGCCGCCCAGAATCACCCCATCGAGGCCCATCGCATCGATTCCCTGGCCATGTTCCACGCCAGTGTCGGGGACGGGAAGGAAGGCGTCGCGGCCTTCCTGGAAAAGCGCGACCCGGCCTTTGAGGGCAAGGCTTCGGACATGCCCTTCTGGCCCTGGAACCAGTAGGCCTTGAGCCGCATCAAGGACGGGTCGCCTGGCCCGTCCGATCTGTCACGCCTGCAACAGCCTGCTTTTCGGACCCCACCATGTCCCTGCCCGCCTTTACCCCCGTCTCCCTGACCCGGCTTTCGTCGGATTTCGACGGCTTTTCCCGCGATCTGGGGGACTCCTTTTCCCGTTTCGGCTTCGCGGTGATTTCAGACAACGACCTGGATACAGAGCGCCTCGAAGCCGCCCTGGAATCCGTGCGGGCCTTCTTCGCCCTGCCGGAGGACGTCAAGCGGGCCTATGTGGTCGGGACCGGTGGTCAGCGGGGCTATACCCCCTTCGGCATCGAGACGGCCAAGAACCACGAACACTTCGACCTGAAGGAGTTCTGGCATATGGGCCGCGACCTGCCGGCAGATCATCCCTATCGCGACCAGATGCCGGACAATGTCTGGCCGAAGGAAGTGGCCAGCTTCCAGGCCGACATCTCCTGGCTGTTCACGGCCCTAGACAGCATGGGTGGGCGGGTCCTGAGTGCCATTGCCGCCTATCTGGGCCTGCCCCGGGACTTCTTCGTGCCCACCGTCAATGATGGCAATTCCATCCTGCGCCTGCTGCACTACCCCCCGGTGCCGAAGGATGGTCCCAATATCCGGGCCGGGGCCCATGAGGACATCAACGTCATCACCCTTCTGCTGGGGGCCGAGGAAGCCGGGCTGGAAGTCCTCGACCGGGATGGCCAGTGGCTGGCCATCAGCCCGCCCCCGGGGTCCCTGGTCTGCAATATCGGCGACATGCTGCAGAGGTTGTGTAACCACCGCCTGCCATCAACCACGCACCGGGTGGTCAATCCGGCCCCTGAACGTCGCGGCTTTCCCCGCTATTCGACCCCGTTCTTCCTGCACTTCAATCCTGATTATGAGATCCGGACCCTGGCCAGTTGTGTTGATCAAGATCACCCTGACAAATATCCATACCCAATTACGGCACACGAATTCCTGCAGGAACGTCTCAGAGAAATAAAACTGCTCTGAACTGACCTCGTCATTCAGCCACACAAAATTAAGTCTGTCGTTCCAAGGTGAGACCCTGATCCTTTGGGGGGACCGGACATGGATGGACATACAGCGGCCTTCGAGGGGCGGGCTGGCGGTCTGTCGGGTATTGACGCGCAGCAGTTTGCCGAACTCAAGCCGACCTTCGAGCGCATCGCCCGTATTGCCCTGTCTGACTCTGGTCTGGTCCACAGCGACGTCATCATCATGGCGCCGGACGGCAGTCTTCACGGCATGAAGCCTGAACTGATCCCGCAACTGCCACAGGACCAGACCTTTACCGGGATGGCGATGCTGTCGGAGGACATCCTCTGGATCGAGGACGCCCTCCAGGATGACCGCTTTCGCGACCACCCCCTTGTGGTCGGAAAGGAAGGGTTCCGTTTCGGGGCCGGTGCCCCCATCCGGCTTGAGGATGGTCAGGTCATTGGTGCCCTTGTTGTCGCCAGCCCGGCACCCCGCCCCTTTGACCCGGCCCTCGCCAGGTCCTTGAGCGACCTCGCCGCCATTACAGCCGACCAATGCAGCCGACAGCGGGCCCTGGACGACCTGGCTCGGGCTTCCGAAGACGCCGCCAATGCCCTGGACAGCGCCCGGCGCGCCCAGATGCGCCTCGACATGGCCCTGAACATCGGACAGCTCCGGGTCTGGGAGATGGACTGGAAGCGCAAGACCCTGAAGGGCTACGGCTATGCCGATCCCGATCAGAAGCAGGATCCGACCTTCGGCGAGCTGAACTCCGACATGTTCGCCGGCATCCATGTCGATGACCGCGATGCGGCCGCCCAGGCCTGGATCAACTATATGAAGGACGGGACGCCCTTCCGTCAGACCTATCGACTGGCCAGGCCCGACGGCGGCTACAACTGGGTCAATTCCGTGGTCGAGGCGATCCGGGACCCCAGAGGGCGCATCGTCCGAATTCTGGGCGTCCTGCGCAATATTACCCCAGAAAAGGTCGCCGAGCTGGAACTGGTCAAGGCCCGCGACGAGGCCGAGGCGGCCAACCGCGCCAAGAGCGAATTCCTGGCCAATATGAGCCACGAGATCCGCACCCCCCTGAACGGGGTCATGGGGATCGCCGGGGCCCTGGCCCGTACCGAGCTGTCCTCCGGCCAGGCCGAGATGGTCCAGCTCATCGAGACCTCGGCCCAGACCCTGGAAGCCCTGCTCACCGACATCCTGGACCTGGCCCGGATCGAGGCCGGTCGTCTCGAGATCCGGCCCGAACCCTTTGAGCTGTCCACCTCGATCAATGCCTGTGCCGCCCTGTTTCAGGCCGCCGCCGAGGCCAAGGGCCTCAAGCTGGTAGTCAATATCGACCCAGACGCCGAGGGCACATTCCAGGGGGACGCGCCGCGCATCCGACAGATCCTTTCGAACCTGATCGGCAATGCCGTGAAGTTCACTTCCGAGGGTGAGATCCGGATTTCAGTCGGGGCCTATCGCGACGAAACCACCTCGCGCCTGTCCTTTGCCGTCTCTGACACCGGGATCGGCTTTGACGAGGACACCAAGCAGCGCCTGTTCAACCGCTTCCAGCAGGCCGACGGCTCCATCACCCGCAAATATGGCGGCACCGGCCTGGGCCTGGCCATTTCCCGCACCCTGGCCGAGGCCATGGGTGGGGAACTGACTGCCCAGTCCCTGCCGGGCCAGGGATCGACCTTCTGCTTCGATCTGGAACTGCCCCGACGTCACGGGGCGATCGATCTGTGGGACTTTGCCGACACCCCGATTTCCGAAGCCCAGCTTCCCGAACTGGACACCATGCGGGTGCTTCTGGCCGAGGACCATCCCACCAACCGCCGTGTCGTCCAGCTCATACTGGAAGCCGCCGGGGTGGACCTGATCTCGGTAGAAAACGGAGCCGAGGCCCTGGACGAGGCCCGCCGCGGCCCCTTCGACCTGATCCTGATGGACATGCAGATGCCGGTCATGGATGGCCTCACCGCCATCCGCGCGATCCGCCGCTGGGAGCAGAAAGAGGGGCGCCCGGCCATGCCGATCCATACCCTCACGGCCAATGCCATGCCGGAACATGCCCAGGCCTCCCATGCGGCCGGTGCCAATGGCCATGTCACCAAACCCATCACCGCCGAGGGCCTGCTCAAGGTGGTGGAACAGGTCTGGACTGACCGGATGACCGCCCGCCAGCAGGCCCTCAGCGCCTAGGCCCCCTCCACCGCTTCGCGGTCCCCCTCCCCCAAGAGGGGAGGAATGGGGAGCTGTCGGCGAATGCCGACTGAGGGGGACTTGGACCCCGCACCGTTCCGGGCCATTCTGACCCCATTGGGGACGGGAACAGATTATGGCGACCTTCATTTCAGATGGCCTTGAGCTGGCCTATGACGACATCGCGCCGGCCGGCTATGAGCGAACCATTCTTCTGGTCCACGGCTATGCGTCCAACCGCAATGAGGGCTGGCGTCGCACGGGCTGGTTCGGGGCCTTTGAACGCCGTCGCTTTCGTTGTGTCGCCCTGGATCAACGCGGCCATGGCGAGAGCGCCGGGCCCCATGACCCATCCGCCTATGAACGCGAAAGGCTGGCCAGTGACGTCCTGAACCTGATGGACCATCTGGGCCTGAACCGGGTCGATCTGTTCGGCTATTCCATGGGCACGCGCACGGCCATGGCCGTGGCACTGAGAGCCCCGGATCGGGTCTCCAACCTGATCCTCGGCGGGATCGGCGGCAAGATGCTGGAACCTTCGACCCCGGTCATCGGCAATCCCATGGCCGAGGCCATGCTGGCCGAAGATCCGGAGACCATCACCCAGCCCTTTCTGAAGAGCTTCCGCCAGTTTGCTGACGAGCAGGGCGAGGACCGCAAGGCCCTGGCCGCCTTTACGGATGCCAGGAACCCGCCTCTCGACGTCGCCGCCTTTGCCAGCCTGCCCATGCCGGTTCTGGTGGTGGCCGGGGATCGCGACACCGGGGCCGGTGATCCGGAGGAACTGGCGCGGGCCTTCGCCCACGGGCACGGGGTCACCGTGCCCGGGACGGATCACTTTTCAGCCATTCCCCATGCCCTGACCAAGGCTGCCGTCTTCGACTTCATCGACGGCATCCTCGACGATCCCTGGGCGCGCTGAACCCTATTTCTGGAAGTCCATATTATAGGCCCCGCCCTTTTCCAGAGCGCGCTTATAGGCCGGGCGGGTCTGGAAGCGGTCAACCCAGGCCTTGATATTGGGATAGGTGCCAAACTGGCCAAAGGCCCCGGTGACCTCGCCCACAAAGCTCATCTGGATGTCGGCAGCAGAGAAGTCCCCCATCAGCCAGTCCCGGCCTACGAGGCTGGCCTCGACATAGCCCAGGTGATTGGCCATCTCGCTGTCGATCCGCGGCTTCAGGGGCGCGCCCGCCTCACCCAGACGACCGACATACATGCCCAGCATCAGGGGCAGCATGGCCGAGCCTTCGGCATAGTGCAGCCACTTCTGATAGACGTCATAGGCGGGGCTGGCCGGATCGGGCTGGAGACGTCCGCCCGCGTGGCGACGGATGATGTAGTCGATGATGGCCCCGGACTCGATGACCGTGGCCTCGCCCTCGGTGACCACGGGGGACTTGCCGAGGGGATGGACCGCCTTCAGCTCCGGCGGAGCCAAGCGGGTCGTGGCATCCCGGGCGTAGGGCCGGATCTCGTAGTCCAGACCCAGCTCCTCCAGGAGCCAGAGGATGCGCTGGGAGCGGGAGTCATTCAGGTGATGGACAACGAGCATGTGGGTTCCCCGGTTTCGGATTCAGGTATAGGCCCGAAAGCCCCTTTCGCAAGTCTGTCGCCAGAAGACCCATGACCGCCCTCATCCTCAACGACCTGACTGATCTGCTCACCGCTGCTGGCGAGGCCGCCAGCACCCTGGCCGTGAAGGCCCGCATGGCCGTGGCGGATCGAGTCATGACGGGGGGACGGATCGATCGCCAGAAACTGGATGAGGACCAGCATGTGGTCCACGGCTTGGCCTGGATCGCGGCCTATGCCGAGACCCTGGTCCAGACCGCCCACTGGGCCCGGGCCCTGCCCGTTCTGGACGAGGCCTCGGCCCTGCCTGCCCAGGTCCTGGCGTTTGAGTATCTGAGCCAGCTGGCTGGCGGCCTGCCCATGAACCAGGGCGAGATGGTCCGTCCCGGTGATCTGGGCCTGTCGGCAGATGCCCTATGGCCCCTCATTGAGCGCCTGAGGCCGGGTGCCAGCCAGGCCGTTCGCCTTCGCATCGTGGCCCTGCTGGCCGAGGCGGCAGGCCGACCGGCCCTGGAGGCCAGCGGTCTGGACGAAACCCTGGAAACCATCCGCGACCAGTTCCACGCCTTTACCGAGGCCAAGATCCGCCCCCATGCCCAGTCCTGGCACCTCAAAGACGAGCTGATCCCCTTGCCCCTGATCCAGGATCTTGCAGACCTGGGGGTCTTTGGCCTGACAGCACCCGAAGCCTATGGCGGGGTGGGTCTGGGCAAGGTGGCCATGTGCGTGGTGTCCGAGGCCCTGTCTCGGGGCTGGATCGGGACGGGTTCCCTGGGCACCCGGTCCGAGATCGCCGCTGAGCTGATCCTGGCCCACGGGACGGAGGATCAGAAGACCCGCTTCCTGCCCGCCATTGCCTCCGGGGCCATCATCCCCACCGCCGTGTTTACCGAACCGGGCTCGGGGTCCGACCTTGGCTCCCTGCGAACCCGTGCCGAACGTCACGGCGATGTCTGGAAGATCACCGGGGCCAAGACCTGGATCACCCATGGGGCCCGGGCCGATCTCATGACCCTGCTGGTCCGCACCGATCCTGACAACCGCGACCACCGGGGCCTGTCAATGTTCCTGGCGGAAAAGCCCCGCGGCACCGTGGAGACCCCCTTCCCGGCTCCGGGCATGAGCGGTGGCGAGATCCCGGTAATCGGCTATCGCGGCATGAAGGAATACGAGATCGGCTTTGACGGTTTCGAGGTCGCCCATGCCAATCTCCTGGGAGGCCAGGAGGGACAGGGCTTCGGCCAGCTGATGGCCACCTTTGAAAGTGCCCGCATCCAGGCCGCAGCCCGGGCCATCGGGGTGGGGCAATCCGCCCTGGATCTGGCCCTCGACTATGCCGGGGCGCGGCGTCAGTTCGGCCAGTCCATCGCCGACTTCCCGCGGGTGGCCAACAAGCTGGCCATGATGGCGGCCGAACTGCTCGGGGCCCGCCAGCTGACCTGGTATGCGGCCCGAGCCAAGGATGAGGGGCGCCGTTGCGATCTGGAGGCCGGCATGGCCAAGCTGGTGGCGGCCCGTGTGGCCTGGGCCGCAGCCGACAATGCCGTCCAGATCCACGGCGGCAATGGCTTTGCCCTGGAAACCCCCATCAGCCGGATCCTGGCCGATGCCCGGATCCTCAACATCTTCGAGGGCGCAGGCGAGATCCAGGCCCAGGTCATTGCCCGACGCCTGCTGGAGACGGCGAACTAGGCCTTCAGGGCTCCAGCCAGGACGATCCGCACCTGATTGCGGGCCCGGGCCTCAAGCTCCTCGGGAGCGCAGCCGTGGAAAATGGCCGGCGGAAAATTGGACAGGAAGATGTTGAACAGCATCGAGGTCCGAAGCGGGATCTCGGCTTGGCTCACCAGCTCGCCCCGCGCAACGCCGGCCTCAAGCTGATCGGTAATCATTGCCTTCAGCTGCCTGAGACTGGGGAGATTGCGCACCACATGACCGTGGTCAGGGGTCCAGGCCACGGAAAAGGCCGCCCGGGCCATGGGCAGCTGGGACTGATAGAAACGGTATCCGGCGTTGAACAGGGTGGTCAGGGCCGACTCAACCCCGGTCTCGCCAGCCACGGCCTCTTCCATGGCCGCAACAAGGCTTTCCACATCCGTGTTCATGATGTCGCAGAACAGGTCAGACTTGTCGGTGAAATTGGCAAAGACTGCGCCGGTAGACATGCCTGCCGCTGTGGCGATGTCGCGGATGGTCGCGCCTTCATAACCCTGCTGGGCAAACATCTGGCGGGCAGCGGCCAGAACCTTCTGCCGGGTCTGGAGCTTTGCCAGGGAGCGACGGTTGGGCAGGCTGTCGACAGCCTCTCCCATGGGGGTCCCGGTGAGCGGTTTCATCGGGCGTCCATCCGGGCAAGCAGGTCGTCGGCCCTTTGCTCGAACTCCACGCAATACTCGTCCACCACCTTTTCCAGCAGTTCGGCATAACGGCGGGCCAGTCTGCGGCCGTCCTGGGCGGCGTCTCGCAGGTCGGAGATCAACTGCAAGGCCTCGGCATCAAGGTCCATCGGATCGTCGACGTCCCGGCGGGTCTGACTGGCTTGGCTCATGGTCGTCACTTAATCTGGCCCGCCCGAACCCTTTGGGCGCTGCAGGCCGATGGACAGGAACCGGAGGAATAACGCGTTCGGCGAACCGGCATTTCGCATAACTAGGCCCGCCGATGGGCCTCCGCACTGTGGCGCGAGGTCGCGGAACAGATTGACGCAGGGCCCTTGTCGGGTCTTCAGATGCCTCCAACTGGCAGACCGCCCGCAGAGCCCCTAGATTGCCGACATGGACCGAGTTTTTAACCTGCTGATTCCGATCAGCCTCATCGCCGTCACCGTCACCCTGTTCGTCGGGCTCTTTGCCCTGTTCAAGGGCGGAGAATTCGGACGTTCCTATTCCAACCGCCTGATGCGATTGCGGGTACTGCTCCAGGCCATTGCGGTCGCAATCCTGGTTGGTGCCGTCTGGTGGCGTCACCATTTCGCCTAGGACACCACGGCCTTGGTCACCCTGAACCGCATCTATACCCGCACCGGGGATCAGGGTCAGACCCGTCTGGCGACCGGGGAGAGTGTCTCCAAGGCCTCGCTTAGGGTCGAGACCTATGGGGCGGTGGACGAAACCAATGCCTGTATCGGCCTGGTGCGGCTCCATACCGCTGACAGCGATCTCGACGCGGTACTCGCCCGCATCCAGAACGAGCTCTTCGACCTGGGGGCGGATCTCTCAACGCCGATCGCCCCCGATGAGGTCCCGGGCAAGGCCCTGAGGATCATCGACAGCCAGGTGAACCGGCTCGAAGCCGAGATCGACCAGTTCAATGGCGATCTGTCGGACCTGACCTCCTTTGTCCTGCCTGGTGGCACACCAGCGGCTGCGGCCCTGCATCTGGCCCGCACGGTCTCGCGCCGGGCTGAGCGCTGGGTTGTTCGTCTGGTCGAGGCCGGCGATATCGTGAACCCGGCGGCCCTGAAATACCTGAACCGCCTGTCTGACCTGCTGTTCGTCGCCTCGCGCTGGGCCAATGACAAGGGCGCTGGCGACGTGCTTTGGAAGTCCGGTGCGACCCGATAGGGCCTAGTTCTTGGCGGGAGCCCGGTTGAGATCCGTCACAGGAACCTTTTCACCACGGGCCTTGGCCGCAGCCGCCTTGGCCGCCGCACGGGCCTTGGGATCGACTATGACCCGACCGGTAATGTCGGAGATCAGGATGGGCCGCGCACAGGTCCGGGTCTGCCAGTCCCACCACTTGCCGGCTTCCTCGCACTTCTGACCGGGCCAGACCCAGACGGCGTGATAGACCCAGACCCCCAGGCTCATGGCCACAAAGAGCCCCAGAAAAATCAGTTTCATGCGGTCGATGGTGCGGTTCATGGAGGGGTTCCGGCTGCGTCTTTCGCCCTTCTAGAGCGTGGCAGCCCTGCGCGTCAGGTCGAAAATGCGCAAGGGAGTGGCCCGGCCTGACTTGCAAAGCGTGGTGGAATGTTTATGCCGCATCGCGACCTATTTTTCCGCAATTCAATTTGAGGCGCTAGCGAAGCCATGAAGGTTCTCGTACCCGTCAAGCGGGTGATCGATTATAACGTCAAGGCACGGGTGAAGCCGGATCAGTCCGGTGTCGACCTGGCCAACGTCAAGATGTCCATGAATCCCTTCTGCGAGATCGCGGTCGAAGAGGCCGTTCGCCAGAAGGAAAAGGGCGCTGTCACCGAAGTCGTCGCCGTCTCCATCGGCCCGGCCCAGGCTCAGGAAACCCTGCGGACGGCTCTCGCCATGGGTGCCGACCGCGCGATCCTGATCCAGACGGACGCAGACCCCGAGCCCCTGGCCGTCGCCAAGCTTCTCAAGGCCGTGATCGCCGAGGAAAGCCCCGACGTAGTCATCATGGGCAAACAGGCCATCGACGGTGACAACAACGCCACCGGCCAGATGCTCTCGGCCCTGCTGGGCTGGCCCCAGGCGACCTTCGCCTCCGCGATCGAGCTGACCGCCGGCAAGGCCAAGGTGACCCGCGAAGTCGATGGTGGTCTCCAGACCATCGAGGTGGCCCTGCCGGCCATCGTCACGGCGGACCTGCGCCTGAACGAACCGCGCTATGCCTCCCTGCCCAACATCATGAAGGCCAAGAAGAAGCCGCTGGATATCAAGGAAGCCGCCAGCCTCGGCGTCGACCTGGCTCCGCGCCTCAAGGTCCTCAAGGTCGCAGAACCGGCCAAGCGCAGCGGCGGTATCAAGGTCGAGACCGCAGCTGACCTCGTCAACAAGCTCAAGACCGAAGCGGGGGTGCTCTGATGGCTGTTCTCGTTATTGCCGATCACGACAATGCGTCGCTGAAGGACAATACCCACAAGACCGTGACGGCCGCCCTGGCCATCTCCGGTGATGTGGACGTCCTGGTCGCCGGTCAGGGCTGCAAGGCCGTGGCCGAGGCTGCCGCCAAGATCACCGGCGTCCGCAAGGTCCTGCTGGCCGAGAGCGATGCCCTCGGTCAGGGCCTGGCCGAGGCCGTCGAAGGTGCCGTCCTGCCCCTCATGGGCAATTATGACGCCGTCCTGACCCCGGCCACCTCCCAGGGCAAGAACTTCAGCCCCCGCCTGGCGGCCAAGCTGGATGTCTCTCAGATCTCGGAAATCGTCGAGGTCGTGGATGCCTCCACCTTCGTGCGTCCGATCTATGCGGGCAACGCCCTTGAGACCGTGCAGTCCTCGGACAGCAAGAAGGTCCTCACGGTTCGCGCCACCTCCTTCAAGGCCGCCGCTGAAGGCGGTTCGGCTGCGGTGGAGTCCATCGGTGCCGGTGACGGCGCCCCGGGCACCACCTTTGTGGACCAGCAACTGGTGAAATCGGCCCGTCCCGAACTCGCCGGTGCCAAGATCGTCGTTTCCGGCGGTCGGGCCATGGGCTCTGCCGAGGAATTCCAGCGGGTCATCGAGCCCCTGGCCGACAAGCTGGGCGCCGCCGTTGGTGCCAGCCGCGCGGCGGTCGATGCGGGCTATGCCCCCAACGACTATCAGGTCGGTCAGACCGGCAAGGTCGTGGCTCCGGAGCTCTATGTGGCCATCGGCATCTCCGGTGCCATCCAGCATCTGGCAGGCATGAAGGACTCCAAGGTCATCGTGGCCATCAACAAGGATGGTGACGCGCCGATCTTCCAGATCGCCGACTACGGCCTGGTGGCGGACTACAAGTCCGCCGTGCCCGAACTGATGGACGCCCTCACGGCGGCCGGCAAGTAAGGCTCGGTCCAACCGAAAATATCAGGGCGGCACCTTCGGGTGTCGCCCTTTTTCGTGGCCGAAGTGCAACCTTGCGGTCCTCTCGCTGCGCCGCAACATAAAGCCTTGGCGGCCCCGCCCTCTGACATGTTAGAAAACCGGCCAAACAAGGGGATGGTCGATACGGGCCGTCACACACCATCGGGGCTTTCAGTATGGTTGGTATCAAGACGGTTGGCGTGATCGGCGCAGGCCAGATGGGGTCGGGCATCGCCCATGTCTGCGCCCTGGGTGGCTATGACGTCATGCTCCACGACGTGTCTGCGGACCGGATCGCTACGGGCCTCTCCCTGATCGAAAAGAACATGGCCCGCCAGGTGTCCCGCGGGATCATCGAGCCCGCCGCAATGGAAGCCGGCATGGCGCGGATCAAGCCGGCCGGTGAACTTCAGGTGATCGGGACCACCGACCTGGCCATCGAGGCGGCCACAGAGGACGAGGAGGTCAAGAAGTCGATCTTCAAGGCCCTGACCCCCTATCTGTCCGACACCACCATCCTGGCCTCCAATACCTCCTCCATCTCCATCACCCGCCTGGCCTCGGTCTCCGACCGTCCCGAACGGTTCATCGGCCTGCACTTCATGAATCCGGTGCCGTTGATGAAGCTGGTGGAGATCATCCGGGGCATTGCCACCGATGCGGTGACCTATGAGGCCGCCGTGAACTTCGCCCGCTCTCTTGGCAAGACCACCGCCAATGCCGAAGACTTCCCGGCCTTCATCGTCAACCGGATCCTGGTGCCGATGATCAATGAGGCCATCTACACCCTCTATGAGGGCGTGGGCACGGTGGACGCCATCGACACCGCCCTGAAGCTGGGGGCCAACCACCCCATGGGCCCCCTGGAACTGGGGGACTTCATCGGTCTGGACACCGTTCTGTCCATCATGAACGTGCTGCATGAAGGCTTGGCCGATTCCAAGTATCGCCCCTGCCCCCTGCTGGTGAAATATGTCGAGGCCGGGTGGCTGGGTCGCAAGACCGGCCGCGGCTTCTATGATTATCGCGGCGATATGCCGGTCCCGACCCGCTAATCGGAGCCGGGCAAGGGCCCCGCGCCCTTAATCATTCGACTTGTCACACGGTTACATCCGATAATCGGGACCGATTCGGGCAGGCGGAACCATGCAACGGCTCACCCTGGCGCTTCTTTCAGGCGCCTATTTCTGTGGCTCGCTTATCTTCGCCGCCCTCCTGTGGCGGAACGGAGCGGGCTGGGGTGCGGGCCTGGCCATGCTGGCAGCGGCCTTGGCCCTTTTCTACACCTTCCACGGCCTGATCGGTCGTTCCCTCGAAACCCGAGACCTGCGGGCGGAGATCGAGGCCTTGCGAGAATCCCACCGCATTCTCATCGACCAGCTGGTCAAGGTGGATGGCCGGGTCTCGGAAGTGGTCGAAACCGTCACCGATGAGTCCATGCGCCGCTCCGAGGAACTGTCCGACGAAGTCCACATGCTGGAGGACCTGGTCCAGCGCATGGGCCAGCGCCTGGAGGAACGGGTCAGTGCACCGGCCGCCCCAGGCCGTCACCCGGTCAATGCCCGGCAGTCCGCCGCCCTGCTGGAGACCATCCGCTCCGCCCTGGCTGACAACCGTGTAGACCTCTACCTCCAGCCCATTGTCGGTCTGCCCCAGAGACGCACGGTCTTCTATGAAAGCTTCTCGCGCCTGAGGGACGAGACCGGCCGGATCATGATGCCCGCCGAATATCTGGCCGTGGCCGAGCCCGAGGGTCTGGTCACCTCCATCGACAACCTGCTGCTGTTCCGCTGCGTGCAGATCGTGCGGCGCCTGGCCAAGCAGGACCGCAAGGTCGGGATTTTCTGCAATGTCTCCACCGCCAGCCTAGCGGACGAGACCTTCTTCCCACAGTTCCTGGAGCTTCTGGCCGCCAATCGCGACCTGGCCGGAGCCCTGATCTTTGAACTGGGTCAGGCGGCCTTTGATGCCCGCGGTTCCATCGAGGCCCGCAACATGGGCAAGCTGGCCGACCTCGGCTTCCGCTTCAGCCTCGACAAGGTCACGGATCTGGATCTCGACTTCCAGGACCTGGCCCGCTCGGACGTGAAGTTCCTCAAGATCGGTGCCCAGTTCCTGCTGGACCAGCTCACCGAGACCGATGAGG
>CAIYZB010000024.1 GCA_903930545.1 uncultured Alphaproteobacteria bacterium | reverse complement strand
CAGACTAGGAGGCCAGCGGCACTTTGTATCGCATGACTGTGGGGCGGCCGCTGCCGGTCTATCACCCAGGGGCGAAGCAGGCCTCTCTGCGGACATCAGTGTGGAAACCGATCATCGCCTATGCCATCACCGACAGGTTCGTCGGCAAGGTGGAGGGTGGCACGACTGATGTCCCCCCGAACCTGTCGTCTTCTTTCTAGCCGGGGTCATCCATGAACTCGATACTGCCGACGTCCTGGATCCCGCGGCCGACTGGCCTTCTTCCGTCCGACCCCACTCATTACCGCGGCCCGGCCATTGCGGGCTGGATCACAACGATCCTGCTCGTCGTGATCACCGCCCGAAGCCTGGTCCATCTGTTCTCGCCCGACGGCGGGGCACAGAGCATCGCAACGATCGACACGAGCGTTGCAGGTGGTGGCAATATCATCGCGATCTTCGGCCAGTGGGGCGCAAGCCAACTTCTGCTCGTGGGGGCGCTCTGGATCTTGCGTCTTCGTTACCGCGGCCTGATCCCTTTCATCCTGTTCGTGCTGCTCCTGGAACCCTTCCTGCGCTCGCTCTCAGGACATCTGAAGCCGCTCGTTACACTGGGCACAGCGCCGGGAGCGGCGCTCAACTGGGTCGCCGTTCCGGTCGTCGCTGTAACGCTCTATCTCGCGCTGTGCACAGCCAGGAAATGAAGGTCTTGGGCGTGGCGATGCCTTCCGGACCAGATCGGTTCTGACGTTCCCGAAACTGCAGTCACAAGGCAATCTGTCACGCAGCGGGGCTAGGCTTCACAATCGCTCGACTGCAAGAGACGCCCCATGTCCGAACCCGTGATCATCGCCGGTGCCTGTGGCTATGGTGTCTGGCCATCGAACTCCATCGAGGGTGTTCGAGGCTGTCTGGACGCTCCGGTCCACGGCATCGAGATTGACGTTCACCTCACCGCCGACGGCCATGTCGTGGCGCATCACGACTATCGGCTCCATGCCGACCAAAGTCGCCTGGACGGGACCTGGCTATCTTCGCCGGGCCCCCTGTTGCGGGATGCCGATCTGGCGAGCCTCAAGCGCTTTGATCTGGGCCGGGCCAGACCCGGCTCCCGTCGCGCCGCCCACGCGCACAACGAAATAGATGGGATTTTTCTGCCCACCCTGCCGGAAATCCTGGACGTCATGAAGGCTGCACAAGGTCCACGGCGGCAGCTGTTCGTGGAGATCAAGACCGATCCGGCGGGCTATCGGGAATCCGCAGACCCTGTCCGACTGCTCGATCAAGTGCTCGCCGACCTGGCCGCGACGGACTGGCTGAGCGCGAGCAAGATCATCGCCTTTGACTGGTCAGTGCTGCGCCGTCTGTCGAGCATTGCCCCCGGCATCGCCACAGCCCATCTGACGGTGCCGGAAGCCATGCACAGCCAGATCGTTCGCGACGCCGCCGGCGACTCCCCCTGGGCCGACGGTTGCGATCCGCGCCATCACGGCGGCTCGGACCTGAGAGCCATCGCCGCCCACGGGGGCGAGGAATGGTCCCCTCACGTCTCGGACGTGACCGAGGCCCGCATGGCAGAGGCAAAGACCCTGGGCTTGCGCGTCGGGGTCTGGGGCCTGGGATCAGCGGCGGATATCGACCGCATGGCGGCCTGGGGGGCTGATGCCCTCACCGTTTCCGGCCCCGTCTGGTCGGTAGGCCAGAGCAAGGCCGGACCTGCGCCCTGAGTCTCTAAGGGACGGTATTCGGCATCTCGTTGGCCGAGCGCGTCTTGCCCTGCCGCTCACCTCATCCCGCCCGCCCCCAGACTGCCCCTGTCAGATGGGTGGCACCTTTGGGCAGGAAATCAATTTCGTCCTTCCGACAGATGGCCTTGATGGCCGCGCGCGCCGTCAGCAATCCCGTTGGCAGGCCACCCCCTGGCCGGATCCACTGGCCCACACGCATGAGGTGACCAAGGCCGGGAAGGGTCTGACGACCCGATGCGAAGAACGAGTCCGGGGTTGGCAGAAACCCCTCCATGCTGCCCTTCCAGTTCCCGGTGAGGTGAACCACGCTTGCCGGGGTCGAGACATCTACCGTCTCGATGCGCCTGCCGATGCCGGGGAGGCGTTCCTCCAGAGTCGAGATGACCGCTTCGGCGATCCGACTCTTCTCAGCCTTGTAGCGCTGCGGGTCCGCTTGTTGGAGCTCAAGCCAATATGCGAAATTGAAGGTCGGCAGAAAGCAGGTGACGGCCGTCTTGCCAGACGGGGCAAAGCTCGGATCGTAGTGGAAAATACGAAAGGCCGCCGAGGCCAGTTCTGTGTCTGGATCCAGGGCAAGGGGGGCTGCGAAACCGCGCAGGAGATAGCCCGGCTCCCCACTCAGGTCCTGGTCGATCCCCAGGGAAACCTGCACATAGGAGGGAAACACCGGCTGCTCAGCAAAGAGCCGGTCGACGGCCTCGCCCCTGTATTTGCCATCCAAGAGGTCGTAGATGGTGGCGTGACCGTCGGCGGCAGAAATGATCCAGTCGGCGGTGACGGTCTCTCCTCTGGCCAGATGCACGCCGGTGGCGACATTGTTCTCGACAATGATCCTGTCGACCTCAGCCCCGGTCCGCAGCCTCCCGCCCAGGCTCTGGAACCGCTCGACCACAAGGTCGATGATCGCCTTTGATCCGCCGATCGGATAGCCCGCGTTGCGCTGGTTCATCCAGGCGAACATGAAGATCAGGGCGATGATCGACATGCCTGCAGTGGCGCTGTCGCCAAAGAAACGGCCCAACAACTGGTTCTTGATGCGCTTGGCATAGTCCCTGGCGCTCATCGCCGCCCAATGCTGCAGCAGGGGAAGTCTGGGCACCAGGCGGACCATAGCCCAGGCTCTCTCCGGCCCTGCCCCGGCCATCAGGTCCTGCATCGGTAGATCGGCCATGTGGCGGATCGCCGCCGTGAAGGCCTTGATCTCTTCGGCATCCTCTGGTGCCACATGCAGAAACTCGGCTTCCATGCGGTCGACATCGGAATAGACGTTGAGGACCTGGCCGTCCTCGCCCTCAACGCATTGATACTCTTCGGTGTAGTAGAATTTGAGGCGGTCGATATCGAACACTTCGCGCCATTGGGCGTTAAGAAGGCCGTCCGACGCTGACCCAACAAGCCAGTGGATACAGGTCTCGAACCGATAATCTCCCCGCTGCCAGCTGGCCGCCAGCCCACCGGGGCTTGAATGCTGTTCAAACACCTCGACCTGATAGCCGCTGGCCTGGGCATAGACCCCCGCGCATAGCCCGGAGATACCGCCGCCGATGACGACGATCTTTCGCAACCCT
>CAIYZB010000023.1 GCA_903930545.1 uncultured Alphaproteobacteria bacterium | reverse complement strand
TGCTGTTCATGATCGGGGAACTGGCCAACATCATCCTGATGTGCGCCCTGATCTCGATCCTGTTCTTCGGTGGATGGCAGGCCCCCATCGATCTGGCCTTCGTCAAGGACTGGCCGGAAACCGCCCAGAGCTTTTATGGCTTCATGTGGCTGTTTTTGAAGATCATCTTCTTCTTCTTCATGTTCGCCATGGTGAAGGCCATCGTGCCTCGCTACCGCTATGACCAGCTGATGCGCCTGGGCTGGAAGGTCTTCCTTCCGACCTCCCTGGTGGCGGTGATCGTGGTCGCGGCCTGGCGGGTGTTTGGCCCCCTCGGCGCATGAAGACCCTGATGGCCCTCAGCATGATCTTCGCGCTCGGTGCCTGCGCCTCCGCTTCGGGCGGTGAGGGCGACGTCGCGACTTATGATGCCCTGAAGGTCAAACGTGATGCCTGTGTGGCCTCCGGCGGGGCCCTGGTTCTTCAGGACCAGGGCGACGACCACCGGCTGTCGCACTTTGCGTGCAAGCGAAAGTAACCCAGCGATGATGCAACGGATCGGACAGGCCCTGAAAGGCGCAGCCCTGCTGGACTTCGGCGGTGCTTTCCTGCTTGGGCTGAAATACATGGCCCGTCCCAAGGCGACGGTTCAGTACCCTCACGAGCGGGGGCCCCAGAGCCCTCGGTTCCGGGGCGAGCACGCCCTGCGCCGCTATCCCAGTGGTGAAGAGCGCTGCATCGCCTGCAAGCTCTGTGAAGCCATCTGTCCGGCCCAGGCCATCACCATCGAGGCCGAGCCCCGGGATGACGGCAGCCGCCGCACCACCCGCTACGACATCGACATGGTGAAATGCATCTATTGCGGCCTGTGCCAGGAGGCCTGCCCGGTGGATGCCATCGTGGAAGGTCCCAATACCGAATACGCCGTGGAGACACGGGAAGAGCTCTATTACGACAAGGAACGCCTGCTCGGTAACGGTGACCGTTGGGAGCGGGAGATCGCGAAGAATCTGGAACTCGACGCCCCCTATCGCTAAGAGACGGGCGCGATTCCAAGAACTGAAACCTTCCTTCGGCCGGGCACCTCCCTGGCCGCCGGATCAAGTCAACCGAGGGGCTGAGAAGAGCCGATATGGCCTTGCAGGCAATCGCATTCTACCTGATGGCGGCAGTGACCATCGCGAGCGCGTTCGGGGTGGTTTCCGCCCGGAACCCGGTCCATTCGGTCCTGTTCCTGATCCTGGCCTTCTTCTCGGCCGCGGGTCTCTTCGTCCTCCTGGGCGCCGAGTTCCTCGCGATGCTGCTGGTGGTGGTCTATGTGGGCGCGGTCGCCGTGCTCTTCCTCTTTGTCGTCATGATGCTGGACGTCGACTTTGCCGCGCTGAGGCAGGGCTTCGCCCAGTACATGCCTCTGGGCGGTCTGGTGGCTGGCATCCTGGCTGTGGAAATGATCGTGGTGTCGTCCACCGTCGCGACCAATGGTGCCGCGAGTGCAAATGATGCGCCGGCCGTGGCAACAGACATCAGCAATGCCGAGGCCATCGGCCGGGTCCTCTATACGGACTACATCTACTTCTTCCAGGCGGCGGGCCTCGTCCTGCTGGTGGCCATGATCGGGGCCATTGTCCTGACCTTGCGCCACAAGCCCGGCGTCCGTCGCCAGAACATTTCCGACCAGGTGGCCCGCGGGCCGAAGACCGGCATGCGCATCGTCCAGATCAAACCCGGTGAGGGGATTTCCGAATGACCATCGGGCTCGCCCATTATCTGGCGGTCGCGGCCATCCTGTTCACCATCGGGGTGTTCGGGATCTTCGTGAACCGCAAGAACATCATCGTCATTCTGATGTCGGTGGAGCTGATCCTGCTCGCCGTGAACATCAATCTGGTCTCCTTCTCGGTCTATCTCCACGATGTGGTGGGGCAGATCTTCGCCATGTTCGTCCTGACCGTAGCCGCGGCTGAAGCCGCCGTCGGCCTGGCCATTCTCGTGACCTTCTTCCGTAACCGCGGCGACATTGCCGTGGACGATGCCTCGATGATGAAGGGCTGACGCACCACGCCATGACCGTTGAGCAAATCCTTCCTGTCATCGTCTTCGGGCCTCTGGTCGCGTCCCTGATCGCGGGTCTTTCGGGCCGCCGGATCGGCGACCTGGCGTCCCAGGCCCTGACGACCGGCCTTCTGATGCTGTCCTGTGGCCTGTCCTGGTATGTGTTCAGCCAGTGGACCTGGGGCGAGCTGCAGCCCGTCACCCTGGAACTCCTGCGCTTCATCCATGTCGGAGACTTCAAGTCTGACTGGTCCATCCGCCTGGATGGCCTGTCCGCCGTGATGCTGGTGGTGGTGACCACGGTCTCGGCCCTCGTGCACCTCTATAGCTGGGGCTATATGGCCGAGGACGAGTCCAAGCCGCGCTTCTTTGCCTATCTCTCCTTCTTCACCTTCGCCATGCTGGCCCTGGTGACAGCCGCCGACTTCATGCAGCTCTTCTTCGGCTGGGAAGGGGTGGGGGTCGCCTCCTACCTGCTCATCGGTTTCTGGTTCAAGAAGCCTTCGGCCAATGCCGCGGCCATCAAGGCCTTCGTGGTCAACCGGGTCGGTGACTTCGGCTTTGCCCTGGGCATCATGACGGTCTTCTGGATGACCGGCTCCATCAAGTTCGCCGAGATCTTCCCGCGCATTCCGGAGTTCGCCAACACGGCCTGGTGGTTCGCCGGGTCCTACTGGCACGCCGTGGACCTGGCCTGTGGCCTGTTGTTTGTCGGTGCCATGGGCAAGTCGGCCCAGTTCTTCCTGCACACCTGGCTGCCAGACGCCATGGAGGGCCCGACCCCGGTCTCCGCCCTGATCCATGCCGCCACCATGGTGACCGCCGGGGTCTATATGGTCTGCCTCCTGTCGCCGATGTTCGAATATGCTCCGGTGGCCAAGCAGATCGTCACCCTGATCGGTGCCGTCACGGCCCTGTTCGCGGCGACCGTTGGTCTGGCCCAGAACGACATCAAGCGGGTCATCGCCTATTCGACCTGTTCCCAGCTGGGCTACATGTTCTTTGCCGCCGGCGTCGGGGCCTATCAGGCGGCCATGTTCCACCTCTTCACCCACGCCTTCTTCAAGGCTCTGCTCTTCCTGGGTGCCGGCTCCGTGATCCACGGCATGCACCACGAGCAGGACATGCGGAAGATGGGCAATCTGTGGAAGTATCTGCCCGTGACCTATGCGGTCATGACCATCGGCACCCTGGCCATCACCGGCTTTGGCTTCCCCAATCTGCATCTCGGCTTTGCTGGCTTCTATTCCAAGGACACCATCATCGAGGCCGCCTTCGCGGCGGGTCAGGAATATGGTGGCGTGGCGGCCTTTGCCTTTGTGGTGAGCCTGCTTGCCGCAGCCCTGACCGCCTTCTATTCCTGGCGTCTGGCCTTCATGACCTTCCACGGTACGGCCAAGTGGGGCGATGACCATGCGCACGCCCATGATGCCCACGGCCATGATGATCATGCCCACGACGACCACGGACATGGGGCCCATACGCCCCATGAAAGCCCGCTGGTCATGCTGGTGCCCCTGCTGGTCCTGGCCTTTGGCGCCATGTTTGCCGGCTATGTCTTCGTCGAGCACTTCGTCGGCGAGGAGAACGCCAAGTTCTGGCAGGGCGCGATCTTCACGGCCAACCATGTGCTGGAACACGCCCACCACGCCCCGCTCTGGGTCAAGTGGGCCCCCTTCGTGGTCTCGGCCGTCGGCTTTGCCACGGCCTGGTATGTCTATATCGCCAAGGAAGGCATGGGCGCGCGGATCGCGGCCAACAAGGGCCCCGTCTGGTCCTTCCTCTATAACAAGTGGTATTTCGACGAGCTCTATGAGCTGACCTTCGGCCGCGCCACCCGCGCCCTCGGGGACCTGTTCTGGAAGGTCGGGGACCAGAAGATCATCGACGGCTTCGGCCCCAACGGGGTCTCGGCCCTCTCGGCGGCCATCGGCAAGCGGACGGGCCAGGCCCAGACGGGCTATGTCTATCACTATGCCTTTGTGATGCTGCTCGGCGTGGCGGGTCTCCTGTCCTACGCCCTCTTCTATCTGAACGTCTGAGGGGGAGCGCAGACATGACCGGCATACTTTCCCTCATCACCTATTCCCCGCTCATCGGGGTTGCGGCGATCCTGCTCCTGCGCAGCTTTGCCAAGTCCGAGGATGCACGTACGGTCGAGACGGCCAAGTGGATCGCCCTTGTGACCACCCTGGCCACCCTGGCCCTGTCCTCGCTGCTGGTGGCTCAGTTTGACCCGGCCAATGCGGGCTTCCAGTTCATGGAAGACTATCCCTGGTTTGCCGGCCTGCATTACCGCATGGGCGTGGACGGCATTTCAGTGCTCTTCGTCCTGCTCACCGCCTTCCTCATGCCCTTCTGTATCGTGGCCTCCTGGAAGTCGATCGAGACGCGGGTCCTGGAATATCTCATCGCCTTCCTGGTCCTGGAGACCCTGGTCATTGGCGTGTTCTGCGCCCTGGACCTGGCACTCTTCTATGGCTTCTTCGAGTTCGGCCTGGTGCCCATGTTCCTGATCATCGGGATCTGGGGCGGCAAGAACCGGGTCTATGCGGCCTACAAGTTCTTCCTCTACACCCTGCTGGGCTCGGTCCTGATGCTGGCCGCCATCCTGGCCATGATCGGGATCGCCGGGACCTCCTCCATCCCCGAACTGATGACCTACAAGTTCGATCCCGCGCTCCAGACCTGGCTGTGGCTGGCCTTCTTCGCCTCCTTCGCGGTGAAAATGCCCATGTGGCCGGTCCATACCTGGCTGCCGGACGCCCACGTCGAGGCCCCGACCGCCGGTTCCGTGATCCTGGCGGGCATCCTGCTGAAGATGGGGGGCTATGGCTTCCTGCGCTTCAGCCTGCCGATGTTCCCCCAGGCTTCGGACTATTTCACGCCTCTGGTCTTCGCCATGTCGGTGATCGCCGTGGTCTACACCTCCCTGGTCGCCTTCCGGCAGACCGACATCAAGAAGCTGATCGCCTATTCCTCCGTCGCCCATATGGGCTTCGTGACCATGGGCATCTTCGCCGGCAATGCGGCTGGGGTTCAGGGTGCCATTTTCCAGATGCTCAGCCACGGGGTGATCTCCGGGGCCCTCTTCCTCTGCGTCGGGGTGGTCTATGACCGAATGCACACCCGCGAGATTGCCTTCTATGGCGGCCTTGTGAACCGTATGCCCTGGTATGCGGCGACCTTCCTGCTCTTCACCATGGGCAATGTCGGCCTGCCGGGGACATCGGGCTTTGTCGGCGAGATCCTGACCATGACCGGGGTCTATCAGGTCTCCACCTGGACGGCGGTCGTGGCCGCCACCGGGGTGATCTTCTCGGCGGTCTATGCCCTCAGCCTCTATCGGCGGGTCGTGTTCGGCGAACTGACCAATCCCAAACTGGCCGAGATCTCTGACCTCGACTGGCGGGAAGTGGCCATCTTCGTGCCCTTGATCCTCGCAACCATCTTCCTCGGGATCTATCCCGCGGCCATCTTTGATCTGACCCAAGCCTCGGTCGACAATCTTGTCGCGACCTATCAAGCGGCCATCGGCGGGTAGGGGCCTTACATGAATTTCTCAGCTGACATTTCCCTCGCCCTGCCGGAAGTCATTCTGGCCATATCGGCCCTGACCCTTCTGGTCTTCGGTGCCTTTGCCCCGCGGCAGACCAATGCCCTGATGGTGGCTTCCATGGCTGCCCTCGCTGCGGCCGGCTATGCCGCAGCCGTCGGACCCATGGGGCGTGGCTTTGCCGGCGGCATGATCGCTGACAATGCCTCGGCCTTTGCCCAGGTGGCCATCTATGCCGCCAGCGCCCTGGCCATCCCCCTCGGCATGAAGTGGTTCGAGCGCCGCGATGTTCGCAATTTCGAGTTCCCCATCCTGATCCTCCTGGCCGCGCTGGGCATGGGGATGATGGTGTCCGCAGGCGACCTGATCTCCCTCTATATGGGGGTCGAGCTCCAGTCCCTGGCCCTCTATGTCCTAGCTGCCATGCACCGGGACAATGCCAAGGCCTCTGAGGCTGGCCTGAAATATTTCGTCCTGGGTGCCCTGTCCTCAGGTCTGCTCCTCTATGGCGCATCCTTGATCTATGGCTTTGCGGGCTCCACGAAGTTTGTGGATATCGCCGCTGCGGTCCATGGCGCGGCCAATACGGGGGTCATCTTCGGTCTGGTCTTCCTGATCTGCGGTCTGGCCTTCAAGGTCTCTGCCGCCCCGTTCCACATGTGGACACCGGACGTCTATGAGGGTGCCCCGACCCCCGTCGTGGCCTTCTTCGCCGCTGCACCCAAGCTGGCAGCCATGGTCCTGTTTGCCCGGGTCCTGACAGAAGGCTTTGGCGATGTGATCTGGCAGTGGCGTCAGATCCTGGTCTGTATTTCGCTGTTTTCCATCGCCGTGGGGGCCTTTGGCGGCCTAGCCCAGCAGAATCTGAAGCGGCTCTGGGCCTATTCTTCCATCGCCAATGTCGGCTATGCGGTCCTCGGTCTCGCGTCTGGCACTGCCGAGGGCGTCCAGGCCATGCTCGTCTTCATGGTTCTCTATATGGTGGACGTGACCGGCTTCTTTGCCTGCCTCACGGCGCTCAGCCGCGACGGCAAACCCATGGAAACCGTTGCGGACATGGCGGGTCTGTTCAAGACCCGTCCGGCCATTGCGCTGGCCATGACAGCCTTTTCGCTGTCGGCCCTGGGTCTGCCGCCCTTCTCGGGCTTCTGGGCCAAGTTCTATGTCTTCAAGGCCGCCATCGCGGTTTCCGACCCTGTGATCCAGGGGGCGGCCATTGCCGGTCTGGTGGGCTCGGTCGTGGCGGCCTTCTATTATCTGCGCCTGATCAAGGTCATGTGGTTCGACAATGCCGAAGGCGGCACAGATCCGATCCCCGGTGAAGCCCGCGCCATCGCCATCGGGGCAGCCCTGTTCAGCTTCCCCGTAGTGCTCGCCGCCCTGGTCTATATCGATCCGCTGGCCAAGGCCGCGGCGCTCGCCCTGGGCCAGTGATCGCGCCCATCGAGGCCCACGAGGAGCTTGATTCCACCAATGCCGAGGCCCGCAGACGGGCCGAGGCCGGGAATCTTGGGCCGGTGTGGATCATGGCCCGGCGGCAATCCGCCGGTCGCGGCCGTCGGGGGCGGACCTGGGACAGTCCCAGCGGCAATCTCGCTGCGACCCTTCTGATCTCCACCCCAAAGGCACCCGCAGAGGCGGCCCAGGTGTCCTTTGTCGCCGCCCTGGCCGTTTCTGACCTTGCCGAGGCCTTTCTCGGAAAAGGGGCGGGGGCGCTGAAATGGCCCAATGACCTGCTGGTTCATGGACGCAAGGCTGCCGGCATTCTGGTGGAAAGCGGGGCGGCGGCGGATGGACAGCTATGGCTGGCCGTCGGGATCGGGGTCAATCTTGCCCAGTTCCCCAGCGATGTGGAACGTCCTGCCACGGCCTTTGCCGAACACATGGCTGGCGGCCCACCATCCCCTGACGATGCCCTTCAGGTCCTGGCCGAAGCCTTTGATCGATGGTTCGGGATCTGGACCCGTGAGGGCTTTGCCCCCCTGGCCAAGGTCTGGTCGGAACGGGCCTGGGGCCTGGGCGAGCCTTGCGAGGCCCGTCTGCCCAACCAGGTCCATCGCGGCATTGCAGAGGGTCTCGACCTCGACGGGGCCCTGAAACTCAGGCTGGACGGCGGCGCAATCCTGCGCATAACCGCCGGCGACGTATTTTTCGGAGAGGGCTGATGCTTCTCGCCATCGAGCAAGGCAATACCAACACCATGTTTGCCGTCCATAACGGGACGGAGTGGATCGCCCAGTGGCGCGCCGCGACGGAGGCCAGTCGCACGGCCGACGAATATGCCGTCTGGCTGTCCCAGCTCCTGGCCATGGCCGGGCTTCAGATGGGGGTCATGGACGCTTGCATCATTTCCAGCGTTGTGCCCCAGTCGATCTTCAACCTGCGCAACCTGTCCCGGCGCTATCTCCAGGTCGAACCCCTGGTGATTGGAGAGAACGCGCGGCTCGATATCCCGGTGCGCATCGACAAGCCGTCCGAGGCAGGCGCAGACCGGCTGGTCAATGCAATAGGCGCGCACGTGGCCTATGAAGGCGACCTGATCGTCATTGACAGCGGCACGGCCACGACCTTTGACATCGTGGCTGCCGATGGCGGGTTCGAGGGCGGGATCATCGCCCCCGGCATCAATCTGTCCATGGAAGCCCTGCACAATGCGGCGGCCAAGCTGCCGCGAGTCGCCATACAGAAGCCTCAACGGGTTCTCGGCAAGGATACTGTCGGAGCCATGCAGTCCGGCGTCTTCTGGGGCTATATTGCCCTTATCGAAGGACTGATCGATCGGCTGAAGGCCGAATGGGGTCAGCCCCTCACCGTCGTCGCAACGGGCGGCGTCGCGTCACTTTTTCATGGCACCAGTCTCGGGATCGACCACTTCGATCCTGACCTGACCATTCGAGGTCTCTTGGAAATTCACCGTCGCAATAAGGGTCTGGCCCAATGAGCAAGGCCAAGGCCTCTGACGAACTCGTTTTCCTGCCCCTGGGTGGGTCGAACGAGATCGGCATGAACTTCAATCTCTATGGCTTCGGCCCACCTCACGCGCGCAAGTGGATCGTGGTGGATCTGGGGGTGACCTTTGGTGACCAGACGACGCCGGGGGTGGAGATCATCCTGCCTGACCCCGAGTTCATCCAGGACTATGCCAAGGACATTCTGGGCATCGTTCTGACCCATGCCCACGAAGACCATATCGGCGCGGTCGCCTGGCTGTGGCCGCGCTTGCAGGCTCCCCTCTATGCCACCCCCTTCACAGCCTTCCTGCTGCGGGAAAAGCTTAGGGAGAACTCCGCCTGTCTCGAGGCCGAGATCACCGAGATCCCCTTGGGTGGGTCGCTCACCCTGGGCCCCTTCGAGATCGACTTCATCACCCTGACCCACTCGATCCCCGAGCCCAATGGCCTGGCGATCCGCACGCCCCTTGGCACCATCCTGCACACCGGGGACTGGAAGATCGATCCCAACCCGTTGCTTGGGGATGTGACCGACTCTGACGCGATCCAGAAGCTGGGGGATGAGGGCATCCTGGCCATGGTCTGCGACAGCACCAATGTGTTCGTCGATGGCCATGCGGGCTCGGAGGCTGATGTCCGAGTAGCCCTGACCACCCTCATCGGCGGGCTCAAGGGCAAGGTAGCCGTGGCCTGTTTTGCCTCCAATGTGGCGCGGATGGATTCGGTGATCCGGGCGGCGGAGGCCGCAGGTCGCCGGGTCTGTCTGGTGGGCCGGTCCATGCACCGCATGTCGGCAGCGGCAAAGTCCGTGGGCCTGATGGACGATATCGAAGCCTTCATTCCGGACACACAGGCCGGCTATTTCCCGGACGACAAGATCCTGTTCCTTTGCACCGGCAGCCAGGGTGAGGCCCGCGCGGCCTTGAGCCGGATCGCAGAGGGCACCCATTCCCAGGTTCGCCTGGGGGCAGGGGATGCCTGCATCTTCTCCTCCCGGGTAATCCCCGGCAACGAGGTGCCGATCCGCAATCTGCAGAACAAGCTCGCCGACCGGGGGGTGCGCCTCTACACCGAACGCGACCAGCCAGGGATCCATGTCTCCGGCCATCCCTGCCGCGATGAGCTGGCCCAGATGTATCATTGGGCACGCCCCCAGATCGCGGTTCCGACCCACGGGGAACGCCGCCATCTGCTTGAACATGCTGCCTTCGCCAAGGACCTGCAGGTTCCCCAGACGGTGACGCCCCGCAACGGTGACATGGTCCGTCTCGCTCCAGGCCGCGCCGAGGTGATCGACGAGGTCCCCTCAGGCCGGATCTATGTGGATGGCGGGGTCCTGACCCCGGAGAATGGCGATGCCCTGCGCGAGCGGCGCCATGCCGCCTTCAACGGCATCCTG
>CAIYZB010000022.1 GCA_903930545.1 uncultured Alphaproteobacteria bacterium | reverse complement strand
TCCACCAGAGTGCGCGACGGGGGCTGCTCTCTCCGCTGACCCAGTCGTTCAGGGTTTCGAACTCTATCCACAGCGTCGCCACACCAACGCGCTGTCTCAAAGCGACGACAAATGGGTGAGCGGCCTTCCAATATCGGATGATCGAGTTTTTCTGCCATCGCTCGATGAATTCGTATTCGAAGATGCCAAGCTGAATGGCCGTTCCGATCAGCTCGAACTGGTTAAGGATAAAAATGATGGTGAGCGCCTCAGGGCAGCCCACCTTGTCCTCATCCGCCCAGTGGGCAAGGTTTTTAGTGTCCTTGGTTAGGGCGATGAATTGACTGAGGTTCTCGCGAACGACGGCGTCGGCGTCCAGTCGTGCGACATGCTGAACGGTCGCCTGCCTTCGTGCGATGACCCTTTGGCTATATACGCCCCAAACTGCGACCCCGGTTGCCGATGCGGCGATCAAGGCACCTAAAGCGCCGATCACGAGGGTCGCGTAGGTTTCGCCCTGTGCCCACATCGCGGCAGCGCCGGTCATCAGACCCGCCGTGAAGCCAAATATGGTGGGACCGACAATCTTCAGGGTGTTTGCAAAAATGGCGTTCATTTTCATGAACGCCATCATATGCAACTAAAGGTCGTATTTCAATTCCGTCAGCCCAGGCCACCCCAGGATTCACGGAGCAGGATGCGAGTTGGCATACTTAGATCCTCCCCTTCAGGTTGAGCAAATATAGGCTCGCAACGGAACGCCCGGAAGGGGACAGTTTTGTTGCTCCATCACATTTCCTTGCCCAGGGCCGCATAGGTCATCTTCTGGAAGATGGGCAGGGCGGCGCGGCCGCCCATTCTCTGACCGGTGGCCAGCTGGCTGGCGGCTTCGGGGCCCAGTTCCATGGAGTTCTGGATCAGATAGATCATCACCAGATCCTCCTGGGGATCGGCCTGCCACCAGGTCCCGAAGGCCCCGGGCCAGCCGAAAGCACCCTCCGAACCCGCCCCCATCCAGGCCTGCTTGACCGGGTCGGTGATCATGGAGACCCCCAGACCAAAGCCCTGACCCATCCAGAAGGGAATGCCCATGAAGGGCACCGCGCGCTGTTCGTCGGTGAGGCGGTTGGCGGTCATCAGGGCAAGTGTCTCCGGCTTGACCAGCCGCATCCCGTCCAGTTCCCCGCCATTCAGCATCAGGCGGGCGAACTTCAGATAGTCATCGGCCGTGGAAATCAGGCCGCCGCCCCCGGCGCAGAAGGCGGGCGGGGCGTCTTCATGGGGGAAGGAGACGTCCTTCAGGGCATCTGTGGCCGGATCGATCTTGTAGAGCTTGGCCATCCGGTCGCGCTTTTCCGGCGGGCACCAGAAATCGGTGTCGGTCATGCCCAGGGGACCGAGGATGCGTTCCACCAGGACATCGCGGAAGGGCTTGCCCTCCACCCGGCCCACGAGGAAGCCCAGGACATCGGTGGCGTGGCTGTAGTGGAAACGCTCGCCGGGGGGATAGGACAGGGGCAGTTCCCCCAGGTGTCTCAGCCAGGCGTCCGGGCCGTGGGGACCGCCGAGGGGCGGGCCGAGCTTTTCCACATAGGCATGGGCGATCGGGCCGATGGAGGTGAAGCCATAGGCGAGGCCCGAGCGGTGGGTCATCAGGTCATCGATGGTGATGTCGCGGGGGGCCGGATAGGTCTCGTCCAGGGGGCCGGTAGCGGATTTCAGGACCTGCATGTCCGCAAATTCCGGCAGCCACTTGGTGATCGGATCGTCCAGTTTCAGCTTTCCCTCTTCCATCAGCATAAGGGCGGCGATGGAGGTGATGGGCTTGGTCATGGAGGCGATGCGGAACAGGGTGTCGCGGGTCATGGGGGCCTTGGCCTCCACATCGCGGTAGCCAAGGGTATTGACCTGGGCGACCTCGCCCTTGCGCCAGAGCAGGGTCACAAAGCCCGACAGGTCGCCAGCCTTGACCACGCCGTCCAGGGCGGCGGGAATTGCGGCAAGGCCCTCTGCCGAAAAGCCGCTCGCGGGCTGATTTCCATCCATAGCCATTTCCCCTAACTCCCTTGCCGGTCCATGATCGCCGGACTTGTGATGGCGATTGCGCCAAGTGACGCAAGCGCCGTCAAGCGCGTAAGGAGCTCAATCATGGCCTATGAGCAGGTCAAGGACGGACTGGCCCCGGCCCATGTGTTTTTCGGCCGGGTCGTCGCCAATCTGATGGCCGCATGTCTGCTGATTGCCGGGTCCCTTGTGGGCGGCATGTGGGGCTATCACCGGTTCGAAGGCGAGACCTGGCTGGATGCCTTTGCCGATGCGGCCATGATTCTTTCCGGCATGGGGCCCTTGAGCCCGCTCCATACCCCAGAGGGCAAGATCTTCGCCGGATGCTATGCCCTCTATTCCGGCCTGGTCCTGATCGCGGCCTCCAGCCTGATCCTGGCCCCGGTCCTGCACCGGTTCCTGCACTCCATGCATGTGGACGATGATGCCAACTGAGCCTCGCCTCGCCGCTCTGAAATCTGACCTTCAGGCGACCTTTTCAGCCCTGGGCCTGTTCTCGGCCCTGGCCCCCCGGGATCCTGCACGAAAGCTTGGCACGGCGCGAGCCTATGGTCCCCTGTCGCGGCAGAAGCTCGATGTCTATGCCCCCAGGCGCATGGCCAAGCCTGCTCCGGTTGCCGTCTTCTTCTATGGGGGATCCTGGGAGAGCGGTCGGCGTCAGGACTATGGCTGGGTGGGACAGGCCCTGGCCGCGAGGGGCTTTCTGACCCTGGTGGCGGACTATCGGCTGCATCCCCATGTGGCCTATCCGGACTTTCTGCATGACGCCGCCCTGGCCGTGAAATGGGCGGTGAGCCATGCGTCAGATCACGGGGGTGATCCCCATCGTCTGGTCCTGATCGGCCATTCGGCGGGGGCCTATAATGCGGTCATGCTGGGTCTGGACCCGCAGTATCTGAAGGCCGTGGGGGTCGATGCTCACCGCATCCGAGCGGTTGCGGGCCTGTCTGGACCCTATGACTTCCTGCCGCTCGATGGCCCCATCACCCGCCAGACCTTTGGCCATGCGCCGGACCTGCCGGCGACCCAGCCCATGACCCATGTGCGCCCCGACGCCCCGCCAGCCTTCCTGGCGACCGGGGACAAGGACAACACAGTGCGACCACGCAACACCCGGCGTCTGGCCAAGGCCCTGCGCGAGGCAGGCGTCCTGGTGGAGGAAAAGCACTATGAGGGGGTGGATCACGCGGGAACCGTTCTGGCCCTCTCACGCTTGATGCGTCGCAAGGCCCCCCTGCTGGATGATATGGTCAGTTTCCTGCTGGATCGGGTGAACACGAACAGGGAACGGAGCACATCATGACACTGAAGTTGTTGGCTGGCCTCGGGGCCGTCCTCGCCCTTGCGGCCTGTGCGCCCAAGGCTCCCGAAGGGATCGACAAGATCGCCCTCGACGTCGCCGTAAATAATGCCATCGGCGATCCCGGCACCTGTGTCCTGATCGGAGAGGTTTCAGGGGCCACCGTCTATCGCTATGGCACCAACATGACCTGCGCCCGGGTGCTGAACGACTGTCTGGGCGGCCAGAGGGAAGTCGCCGCTTTGCTTCAGGCCGCAGTGGGCGGCGCGCCTCCGGTCAATGCCAGTTGCGCCTCGCTTGCGGATGGCTCCCGCACAGTCGCCTGGAACGCGGGACCGGTGGAGGGCAAGTCCGGCCTCGTCTATGCCGCGGTCATGGAGGGCGAAAAGACGCCTCCCGGCATCGTCATTGCCGACAAGCTCAAGGTCGCCTTCGCAAAGGCCGGGCTCTAGTCGCCTTCGAACTGAGGAGGCCGCTTTTCGAAGAAGGCCTTCACCCCTTCCTGGAAGTCATGGCTGCGGCTGGTCAGCAGATACTGGTCGCGGTCCATGAAGGTGGTGGCGTGATGGGTAACATTGGCCGCCGCATTGATGGCCTCCTTGCTCATCCGCACCGGGATCGGGGGCAGGGCGCATAGCCGGCGGGCCCAGTCCCGGGCCGTGGTCATGGCCTCGCCCTTGGGGCAGGCCTCATCGGCCATCCCCCAGGCCAGGCAGGTGGCGGCATCTGTGGCCTCACCGAAGATGACATAGCGCTTGGCCCGGGCCGGCCCGACGAGGGCCGTGATGCGCGGCAGGCTGCGCCAGCTCATATTGATGCCCAGCGGCACCTCCGGCAGCCGCATGTAGCTGTCTTCGGCCATGATCCTGAAGTCGCAGGCCACGGCCAGGGCGCTGCCGCCGCCGATGCAGAAGCCTTCGATGGCCGCGATGGTGACGGCCTCTATGGCTTCCCAGGCCTCGCACATGTCTGGGCCCACCATGACGGATTCCCGGGTCTCCAGCAGGGTGGGGCGACGACGTTCGTCCATGCCGCCGAGGTCGGCCCCGGCGGAGAAATAGGTGTCGCTGCCGCTGAGGATCACCACCTGGACATCGGTTCGCCTGTGCAGTCGGCGGGCCACATCGGTGAGTTCGGTCATCAGGGCGCTGGACAGGGCATTGCGTGCCGTCGGCCGGTTCAATCGCACTTCCACCACGGCGTCCATGCGGGAGACGGCAATGTGCTCCCAGGTTTCATCCCAGGGCTCTGGACGGGTCATGACGTTGCTCCCTTTCTGGACCATCGGGATAGCGCGATTTCAGCCTGCACCCAATTCCTCCCCTTTTGGGGGAGGGGGACCGCGAAGCGGTGGAGGGGGCTGACGCGACAACCCCCTCAGTCAGCTTCGCTGACAGCTCCCCCGGGAGGGGAGCAATAGAGATTCGCCTATCTGGCCAGCTGATAGACCCCGCTGACATCGACGCGGATCCGCATTTCACCGGCCGCCACGGGGGTGGACTCCGCCTTGTCCATGCGGGCCATGGCCATCATGGGCATGGGCTGTGGCGCGCTATAGCCGCCGCTTTCGCTGAGGGAGACGAGGCGGCTGACCTTGTAGCCCGTCACCCGGGCATAGAGATCGGCCTTGGCCATGAGGGCGCGGGCGGCAGCTTCCCGGGCGGCGTTCTCGGCAGCCTCGGGGTTTTTGACGCCAAAGCTGATGCCATTGACCTGATTGGCCCCGGCATTGACCGTGGCATCCACAGCGGCCCCCAGCTTCGTGAGGTCCTGGATCACGACAGTGACCTGGTTCGAGGCCTGATAGGCCCTCAGCTTGGGCGGCTGGTTCTCCACATAGTCATACTGGGCATTTAGGCTGAGGCCCGAGGTCTGGATGTCCTTGGCGGCAATGCCGGCAGCTTTCAGGGCTGCCATGACCTTGTTCATCTGGGCGGCGTTGGCGCGCAGGGCCCCGGCAGCCGTCGCAGCCTCGGTGACCACACCCATGCCGATGGAGGCCATGTCTGGCACCACACGGACCTCGCCATAAGCTGACAGGTTCAGGGTCGTGGCCTGGAAGATGGTGTCTGCGGAAGGGGCTGACTGGGCCAGGGCCGCCGATCCGGCGGAGCTCACCAGGAGGAGGCCGAGGGCGGAGGCGCGGAGCAGAGATTTCATCGGGGTCTCCCGGTGGAAGCAAAAGGGACAGGTTCAGACTTGCCCGGAACCGTGACCGGATCAGGGCGCTCTGCAACCGTTTCTGACAAGTCCAACCTGAACGGCACCTTTAAGCCACGTGCAGCCCGTGTTACCCACCGGACGTCCCGATGAGGCAGGGGCCTGTAGCTCAATGGTTAGAGCCGACCGCTCATAACGGTCTGGTTGTAGGTTCGAGTCCTACCGGGCCCACCACTCGCCTCCCCATGGTGAGTTGTTTCACCGGCGGGTTGAAACCGGGCATGGCTTACCCTGGCTCTCAAGCGTTACAGGCGTATCTGACCGGGGATTATTCGCCCTCCAAGGGGTATTACCCGCTTTGGATCGCGCTATCCCTTGTTGGGGGTTCCCGGATGCGGCTAATGTCACCGCGTCGGCGGGGGCTGATCCGGGCGGATTCGTGTCAGATTGATACGTACCGTGGGGGATGCATGTCCGTCATTGAGTTTGGCTGCCCGCGGTCCAGAGGATCGGACCGGGGTGTGGTGGGAGCGATTGCGTGAACGGCAGCCAGGACGAGTCTCCCCACCTGCTTGCCCTCGGTGAACTGATGGGTCGGCCGCCCAAGGCCTTCGACCAGATCGCCGTGCGGCGTCTCATTCGTGGTCGTCGGGTTCTGGTTACAGGTGCCGGCGGTTCCATCGGTGCAGAACTGGTGCGTCAGATCGCGAGCCTGTCGCCGGGACACCTGACCCTGGTCGATAATTCCGAATTCGGCCTCTATGCCATCGACCAGTATCTGCGCGACCACCGGCCGGAACTGTCCCGCCAGGCCGTGCTCTGCGACATCCGTGACCGCTATCTCGTTGAATCCTGGTTTGCCCACGAGGCCCCGGAGGTGGTGTTCCACGCCGCTGCCCTGAAACACGTGCCCATGTCGGAAGATCATCCGATCGAGGCGGTGCGGACCAATATCCTCGGTACCCAGAATGTTGCTGATGCCTGTGCGGAGCACGGTGTCGACACGATGGTCTTTGTTTCCACCGACAAGGCGGTCAATCCGCTGAGCGTCATGGGGGCGACCAAGCGCTGCGCCGAGGCCTATTGTCAGGCCCTGGACATCGAGGGATCAGAGACCCGCTTCGTTTCCGTCCGGTTTGGCAATGTGCTGGGCTCCTCGGGCAGTGTCGTGCCCCTGTTCCAGCGGCAGATTGCCGAGGGTGGGCCGATCACCCTGACCCATCCGGACGTCAGCCGCTATTTCATGACCCTGGCCGAGGCCGTGTCTCTGCTGCTGCAGGCGGCGACTCTGCGCGAAACCCCAGACACTGTGCGCGGCGCGGTGCACGTGATGGATATCGGCGAGCCGATCCGTATTGCCGACCTGGCCCGGATGATGATCCGCATGGCCGGGCGCCGTCCCGACGAGGATATCGAACTGCGCATCGTCGGCCTGCGGCCGGGCGAAAAGCTCCATGAGGAACTGGTCCATCCGGACGAGGCCCGCCTGCTGCGCACCCCGAGCGGCCTGACCCTTGCCGGGCCGCGCACCGGCCCCCTGTCGTCCCTGCGCGATTGTTTCGCCCGGATGGCCGATGCTGCTGTTCGTCTCGATGGTGAGGCGACCCGCGACCTGATCCGCGAGATCGTGCCTGAATACGTCCCCGGCGGCATGTTCCAGCCCAGGCTGCCGGCCCTCGTGGTTGCCCGGGATGCCGACGTCGCTTAACCCTTGACAGGGGGCGGCCGGGATCGCCCGTTCTGGGGTGGTCCGCCGATGAAATTTCCGAAATCCCTCCTCGCTGGCCTGGGCCTTGCCCTCGGTCTGGTCGGCACGGCCATGGCCCAGAGTGCCCTGCGACCGGTCTCCGGCGGGGATCTGGTCGGCTATGGGTCCATCCATCACCCGTCCATCGGCCGAAAAGGCATGGTTGTGGCGCAAAGCCACACGGCGGCGGCCATCGGGGCGGCGATCCTGAAACAGGGCGGCAACGCCGTCGACGCCGCCGTGGCCGTGGCCTTTGCCGAGACGGTGACTCTGCCGCGGGCCGGGAATATCGGCGGCGGCGGCTATATGCTGGTCCACGATGCCGCCTCCGGCAAAACCGTCGCCATCGAGTATTACGGCGAGGCCCCCTCAGGCCTGACCCCGGACTATCTGCTGGGAGAGAATGGCCGGCTATCTGAAGAAAAGGTGATGTCTTTCAAGGGTGTGGCCGTCCCAGGCACGGTGGCCGGCCTCTATGAGGCTCACCGCCGCTTTGGCCATCTGCCCTGGGCGAAGCTGGTCCAGCCGGCCCTGGACCTGGCCCGCAAGGGTCTGGTCATGACCGATGACGAGGCCCTGACCCTGGCGGGCCGCCAGCAGGCCATGGCCAGGGACCCGGGGGCCAAGGCCCTCTATTTCAAGGCCGACGGATCGGCCTATGAGGCGGGGGAGGTGTTCCGAAATCCCGATCTCGCCTGGACCCTCAAACAGATCCAGGCCCGCGGTGCCGATGGCTTCTATGATGGCCCGGTGGCCCAGCGTCTGGTGGAGGGGGTGCGCGCCGGGGGCGGGATCATCACGGCTGCTGATCTCAAGGCCTATCGCCCCCGGGTCTCCGAACCCATCTGGTCGGACTATCGCGGCTATCGCATCGCCTATATGGCCCCGAGTTCGGCGGCCTCCTCAGTGGCGGAAGCCATGAATATCCTCGAGACCCAGCCCATGGACCAGTTCAGCTGGGGTGGGGTCGCCAGCCTGCATGTCATGGCCGAGGCCCTCAAGATCGCCACCACGGACCGGTACTATTCCGGTGGCCTTCCCCAGTACCATACCCCGGCAAAGGGCATGGCATCCAAGGCCTTTGCGAAAAGCCGCGCCGCCCTGATCAGCATGGACCGGACCCTGGACCCCAAGACCCTGACCCCGGTTGATCCCAGCCCGTTCGATAGTCCGGACACCACCCATTTCTCGGTCGCCGATGCGCAAGGCAATGTGGTGTCCAACACCTATACCCTCAGTTCTTCCTTCGGGGCCCACGTGGTGGCCCCGGGGACGGGCTTCCTGTTGAACAATTCCATGGCTAATTTCAGCTGGGGTGCGGGTCGCCTGACCTCACCCAATAGGCCAGAGCCGGGCAAGCGGGCTCAGTCCACCATCTCCCCGGTGATCATCTTCAAGGACGACAAGCCCTGGGTGGCGGTGGGCACCCCAGGCGGTGGAACCATCCTGTCCACCATGGTGCAGGTCCTGGTGAACCTGATCGATTATCGCCTGAACCTGGCCGAGGCGATCCAGAGGCCCCGCTTCTCGCAAGGGGACGTGGATGACCCCATGCTGCTGGAGGACTCCATCCCTGAAGACCTGGTTCCCGGTCTCCAGGCCAAGGGCCACAAGGTCGGGCGTTCCCAGATCATCGGCTCGGTCCAGGCCCTGATGATCGGGCCAGACGGCAAGTTCTATGGGGCGGCCGACACCCGCCGCCCGGATTCCGGCGTCTCGAGCGTCGTCGCCTACTGATCTCCGAAGGGGGCCTCGAGGCTTTGCTGTGGCTCGGTGAACCAGGCCGCGCCCGTCTCGGTGACATGGAAATGGTCCTCCAGCCGGATGCCGAAGGTCTCTGGCAGAACGATCATGGGCTCGTTGGAAAAACACATGCCGGGGGCCAGGGGCGTCCGGTCCCCACGCACAAGATAAGGGGCCTCATGGATGGAAAGGCCGATCCCATGGCCGGTGCGATGGGGCAGGCCGGGCAGGGCATAGTCGGGGCCCAGACCCTCCGCCTCCAGCACCCGGCGGGCCACGGCATCGATCTCCTCGCAGGGAACCCCGGGCCTTACGGCAGCAAAGGCGGCGGCCTGGGCGCGCTTCTCTATCTCCCAGATCCGGCGGTGTTCGGGCGACGGGGTGCCGAAGACATAGGTCCGTGTGATGTCGGAGTTGTAGCCCTGAACCTTGCAGCCGGTGTCGATCAGGACCAGATCATCCACCATCAGGCTCTGCTCGCCCGGCAGGCCATGGGGATAGGCCGAGGCCACGCCAAACTGGACGGCGCAGAAGGATGAGCCGTCATCCGCCCCCAGGGCGCGGTGGGCCTGGTCGATAAAGCGCCGCACGGCGGTGGTGGTGATGCCGGGGGCGAGGATACGGGCGGCGCGGCGATGGACCTCCAGGGTCATGGCCTTGGCCTGGGCCATGAGGGCCAGCTCGGCCGGTGACTTGGTCATGCGGCAGCCGTCGATCACCGCGGTTCCATCCATGACTTTCAGGTCAGGAGCTGCCCGGCCGATGGCGCTGGCCACCCCGAAGGCAATCGCCGGATCAAGGGCAAGGGACTTGAAACCCGCCGCCGCCACCAGAGCGCTGGGATCCTCGTGCTCCTCCCAAAGGCGGATCTCCACAGGCACCTGCAGACTGGCTTCCAGGGAGCCCAGTTCGAATCGCGGGCAGATCATGAACGGGCTACCCTGGCGCGGCAGCATAAGAGCCACCAGTCGCTCGGTGGCGTTCCAGGCCACACCCGTGAAATAGCGCAGGGAGGCCCCGGCCCCGACCAGGATGGCGTCAAGGCCAAGCCCGTCCATGAGGGCCCGGGCCTTGTCCATTCGGGCCTGGCGCTCAGCGGGGCTGATGGGGGCGGCCCGATCGGGCCAAGGAGCCAGACCCGCCAGCTCGACCTCTGCGCTGGACCCGCCGATACCGTTTGCCATTTTTCACATCCTTGCTGCTGGTCACAGTCTAGCGCGGCAAATAGAAGGGATTCCATGGCAGGAAGTCAGGATTTCGCCGCCGACCCGCGCAATGCGACGGCGCTACTCTATCTCAACGGCGATCTGGTCCCCCGTGACCAGGCGCGGGTCTCGATCTTTGACGCAGGCTTCGTCCTCGGTGACGGGGTCTGGGAAGGCTTGAGACTGCATAAGGGGGCCCTGGCCTTCCTCGATCAGCACCTCGACCGCCTCTATTGGGGGGCTGACAAGATCGGCCTCGATATCGGCCTGACCCGGGAGGCCCTGACCGCCGAGATCTGGCGACTGCTGGATCACAACGGCATGAAGGACGGTGCCCATCTGCGGCTCATGATCACCCGGGGCGAAAAGGCTGCCGCCAATCAGGATCCTCGCAATTGGCTGGGGCGTCCGACCATCGTGATCACGGCGGAATACAAGCTGCCGAGCCCGGAAATCGTTACCCGGGGCCTGTCCCTCCACACGGCCACCATCCGCTGCACCCCGGCTGAGATGTTCGATATGAGGCTGAACTCCCACAGCCGCCTGAACCTGATCACCGCCCTGCTGGAGGCCATCAAGGTCGGTGCCGACGAGGCCCTGATGCTGGACCCCCACGGCTATGTCTCCAGCTGCAATGCCACCAACTTCTTCTGGGTGCGCGACGGAGAGGTGAGGACCTCCCGGGGGGATTACTGCTTCAACGGCGTGACCCGGGGCAATGTGATCCGTCTGTGCGAAACCCACGGTATTCCGATCCAGCTGGCGGACTTCCCGGTGGAAGATACATGGGAGGCCGATGAGGCGTTCGTCACCGGCACCTTTGGCGGCCTGACCCCGGTGCGCTCCATCGATGGTCACGCCCTCAAGGCCGGTCTTCCGGGGCCCGTCACTCTGGCCTTGCGCAGCCACTACGAGGCCCTGAAGGACGCCGAGGCCCGCTGATGGAACCCATTCGCATTGCCATGTGGTCGGGGCCGCGGAACATTTCCACGGCCATGATGCGGTCCTTCGAGAACAGGCCGGACACGGCAGTGAGCGACGAACCCTTCTATGCCGCCTACCTCGCCACAACCGGTCTGGACCATCCCATGCGGGACGAGGTTCTGGTCTCCCAGCCCCAGGACTGGACCCGTGTGGCCGCTGACCTTCTGGGGCCCGTGCCAGGTGGCCGGACGATCTGGTACCAGAAGCACATGTCCCACCACATGCTGGAGGGCTTTGGTCTCGACTGGTCCCTTCAGTGCCGCAACGGCTTTCTGATCCGCGATCCGGCGGCAGTTCTCGCCTCCTATACGGTCAAGCGGGCCGAGGTCAGCTTGGCAGAGATT